>NZ_JAVJRX010000021.1:0-26027 GCF_040219735.1 Coleofasciculus sp. G1-WW12-02
AAAAAGCCTTAGAGATAATCCGAACTAGGGAAGTATTCGGAAGTCTGTGCCAAACCGAGACGATGGTGCGGTATTCAACGGTTTAAATCGCCGTTTGTCCGGCAATCCCTGTCCTCACGAAGTAGGGCAGGGTTATTGAACTCAATCAACTCCTCACGACGAGAGGGATAGGGGCAAAGAAGAATTTCAGATTAGCACTCCTGTTGCTTGGTAGGATTACGGATACTCGAAAATCTTCCCAAAGGAACTGGGGAACCTTGAGAGTTTTTTTCTAAAGTATCGTTGCCCATAAACCTTATTGCAAGCTATGAAATCATATCTGGCTCAAGTTTGCCTGATCGGACTCTCACTCGTCACCGGAGGGTGGGTAGTGGTTCCGCAGCCGATTATCGCCCAACCAACCCAACCTCGTGAACAGCAACGATGGGTTGAAATTCGACAGGTGATTGGTAACGTTACCTACAAAGGACGCCCTGCTCAAGAGGATGATCGCCTGGAAGTGGGTGAGGTTCTCAGCACCGATGATAACGCCATTGTTGTTTTGGTTGTCGATGATGGCATTGGTACAATTACTGTTTCTGAGCGAACTCAGGTACAACTGAGTAATTTGGAACAGTTGCCCAGTGGAGCAAAAACTACCCAGTTTTTCGTGAAACAGGGACAAATCAGGGCAAATACGCGAAAGTTTAATCACCCCAATTCCAGCTTTGAAATTGCTTTTAGAGGTGAGGATGACGACGTAAAGGGTGGAATTGCCGGAACGAGGGGGACAGACTTCGGTGTGGCGGTTGGACCAACGGGTAAAACAGGGGTTTCCACCCGCCAGGGAACCGTTGCTCTCACTGCGCTTGAGCAAAACGTGCGAGTAGTCGCAGAAGTTGATCCACTCAGTCTCGTGTTTCTCAATGGTCAAGCGGTTGACACCAACCCTCGTGGACAATTGGAGACGGTTGTGCCAATCCCTGATAACAGCGTAATTCGGTTGGTTGTTCGTAGTCCTTTGGGAACCCAACAGGTTTATGAATTAGACCTCAATTCTTTGCTGCTCCAAAAAACTTATTCAAACCTAGCTAAAGCTAAAATCTGATGTTTTCTTCCCGTCTCAGCCAAGGGAGTCGGCTCCTTCTTGTCCACGGGCGTAAATTCCGCTCAAGCCAAGCGTATTTTGTCAGGTGGGGCATTTTCTAGATTAATGGATGCGTTTTCATCTCGGTCTTGAAAATGCCCACATTTTTTACAGTCAAAGATTCGGTCATCCAGTTTCATTTCCTGAACATTCCCACAACAAGAACAGGTTTTTGAACTTGGATACCATCGGTCTACCAATTCCACTTTTGTTCCGTAATGAGTTTGTTTATAGACGAGCTGACGACGAATCTCATAGAAACAGTTGTTGCTCACAGCCTCCGCTAATTTGGGATTAGCTATCATTCCAGAAACATTAAGGTCTTCTATCCTAATGTTGTAGATTCTACGACTTAGATCCGTTGTCATCTTTTGGATTGTATCTCGGCGAATATTGGAGATACGCAGATGCTGACGAGACAGATCAACGTAATACTTTCTGGCTTTTTTAGAGGCAGCGACCTTAAGTTTTTTGTTGCCGAGGACTTTGTTACGATTTCGCCACTGAAGCTTACCTAGCTTGGTTTTCGCTTTATGGGTGGTAAGAGGCATCTCGTATTTCGTACCATCGGAAACAGTTGCCAAACACTTAACCCCTAGGTCTACACCTGCTCGAAGAACAGGATGAATAATTGGGGGTATTTTCTCGGCATCTAAAACAAAAGAAACGAACCATCTGTCTGCCGCTCTTGATACAGTAAATGTCTGAGAACTGCAAATAAACTTGATTCGCTCTTTGAGTCGATAAGTTTTTAACCCGGGAAGTTTTATCTGAATTCCTGCAGAAATTGTCACTCGGTTGCTAAAGGGGAGGGCGGGTTTCCCTTTCTCCGGATAGACTCCGGCTGTTTTATAAACCGTGAAGGAGTCTCCCTTCTTTTTTGACTTCTTTTTCGGAAAACCCGACAATCCCTTTCTCCACCGAGAAATGGCATTCTTTAGATCCATAAATGCCGACTGATAAATAGTGGATGGATATTCTTTCATCCAGCTATTGCGCTTTTGATAATTTTCAGAAACTTAGGACGCTTAAAGTTTAAGCCTCCCCCAACTTCCGTCACTACTTCTGTGATGGCAATGCCTTGAGACAGGCAAAAGCTTTCCATCGCTGCGACTTGTCTTGCCAGGTCTTCATCGGGTGTTTATTTCCATGGGACTTTAATCGATAATTTACGCCAATCGAGACAGTTACAACCTTTGGCTGAGCCACTAATTCTGCTGTTGCTACTGCTACTGGGGCTAGGATTAAGCTGGGTATTATCGAATCAGGGTATCAAAAGTCGCATAGCGATCGCACTGTTGTTTCCGGTTATCTGGCTGGGTATAGCGGCGGCGGCTTTTAGCTATGATCACCTATGGCTACCCATTGCAGCTCCAATTGGTACGGGGTTACTTACCTTGGCTGGTGCAACTGCGTGAGAAACACCAGCTTATGACGTTATTTGAAACCTACGTCGCTCCCAAAACCGCTCAACTGATTTGGCAAAAGCAAGGTCCTGTGTGTTCATTGGACGCGATCCCCTCTCAACAGACAACCGCCACGATTCTGTTTATGGACATTCGGGGTTTTACTACTATTTCCGAACGAATGACGCCTGCTGAAGTTTATAGCTGGCTCAATCCCTACTTAGAAACGATGACCAACTGCATTATGGATCACGATGGCATCGTGGATAAATACATTGGTGATGCGATTATGGCAGTGTTTGGCGTTTCCAATGAAGGCTTGACATCAGAGACTATTCGTGATGGGGCATTGAATGCGATCGCGGCTTGCTTGGAGATGAATCACTGTTTAGCCTTGTTGAATCAAAGATTTCAGCAGGAAGGAAAACCGCTGATTGAAGTTGGGATCGGTGTTCATACGGGGTTGGTTATGGCGGGAAGTTTGGGGAGTAAACGGCGTCTGAATTATTCGGTGGTGGGAGATACTGTCAATGTAGCCTCTCGACTCCAGTCGCTCAATAAAAAGGTCACCAATAATAACCCTCACCATATTTTAATCACCAGTAGCACCTACGACTACGTGCGCGATCGCTATCAAGCTATGCCCATACAATCCCTTAAACTCCGAGGTCGAGAGCAAAAGACGCTGATTTACAGTGTATTGGGACAAAAACCCCAGACCCAACCTCAACCTGGTTTTTACACCCAGTCGGCTGATGTTCTTTCCAGCTTACAAATATTTCTGTAACATTTTCTCCAACTGCGGCACACTCAAGCGGGGTGAAGGGCGAGGGAGAGGTGTTTCTTGACCGTCTTTATGATGACACAGCACTGGCACTTCATATTGATAAGCCTGGAACCAATCATCCCGCTGGGTAATGTCCCGCACCTCTAGCTGAAAATTCAACCCTTGGATTTGTTCGAGCTTTTCTTGTAAACCTTCGCACAGGTGACAACCTGGTTTGCTGTACAAAATTAATGTGTCATTCGTCATGGGTTATTTGTAAACTGCCTCTAGAGCCATGAAGACGGGGAAGTTTTGAGTGGGAGCGTTTTGAATTAACACCCCAATTTCAGAGCGCCCTCGGTAGGACTCGAACCCACGGCCAAAGGATTAGAAATCCCTTGCTCTATCCACCTGAGCTACGAGGGCATAGATTTATAATACAAAAAATAGACACCTAACTGGCAATATTCATCAACCAATCGATCCCAATCCGAGCGATCGCTGTTGAACTTAACTTTAGTTCAGGGTAGCAAAAATATAGGATATCGTTGATGTAGCATTGTAACCGACATTGGTTTTTATGTGTGCCAGGTGCTTTTCGGTGATATTTGAGGAAACTAAAGACTCAAGCAGCTTAAGGTCAAGGTAGACTACTATAAACCAACATAACGGATCAATACTTGTGTCAACTACCCCACCCATACCTTGGGGTATGGAAGAGGTATCTAGTTGAGAAAAACAGATGAGTTGCCAGTTTAGGGAAATAGCGAGAGCGCCAACGAACCAAACTGTGCTTCTGTGTCACTCGCCCAAGTCCCAAACAAGATAGTTAATTAAATTACAGCCCGTCCTATAGCACCACCCTAGCTCGGTCAGGAGTCATTTGCCAGTGTTATGTTTATTCTCAAAAGGCAGGATGTTGAAATTTCTAGTATTCAGCACCCGAAGCGAGAGCAGCAAATCCCGATTCTCACTTATCAGGGGCAAACCTTTCGCTTGATTAGCGTGTTTCGCGCTCATCAGGAAGAAGAAGCCCGCTCCTTTTGGCGAGATTTGACGGATAATCAGGGAAAGGCTTGTGTTTTATTAGAAGAACCTGACCGCTTTAGTGTGTGGGGAAAAATCCGTCTGGAGCAATTGGGTACAGAAGGCGGTCCAGATACCAAAATTGTTCCCTATACCCAAGCCTGTCTCCTACTCCTGCAAACGGTTTACCTCGATGTGGAAGATTTGCTCGGGAATAGGCAAGCGGGATTATTTCAGAAGGATATCACAGAAGTCTTTCAACAATGGCATTTTCCTCAAGCCGATTCGCCAGAAGCCGTGAATCACTTACTGACTGTCGATCCCCTCAACACTCTACAGGTTCCGCCGTGGGAAGAACACCATCTAATCACGCTATTGCAGGAACTCTATCGCTTGGGGAAGGAATACTTTGGCAATGGGAATTTTGCCGAAGGAGTGGGCGATATCTTGCAGGATATGCAAGCAACTGAGCAAAGTCAGTTTATGGAGTGGCTCAAATCCTCTCCCCTAGGGAAATTGTGGCGATAATGGATGACGTTGGATAAATAAATGTATCATAGACAGTCCTCAAGATGGCATTTTAGGGCATCAGCCGCTAAGGTTTATAGAATAAGTACTGTGTAATTGCCATTGTTAGGGATCTCAAAATAAAGCATTATGAGCAGCTCAGTAGATAAGTCATCTGGA
Organism: Coleofasciculus sp. G1-WW12-02; assembly: GCF_040219735.1. Taxonomy (NCBI): domain Bacteria; kingdom Bacillati; phylum Cyanobacteriota; class Cyanophyceae; order Coleofasciculales; family Coleofasciculaceae; genus Coleofasciculus; species Coleofasciculus sp. G1-WW12-02. The sequence goes on from NZ_JAVJRX010000021.1 coordinate 5,012, forward strand.
ACTCAATCCCTACTGACCGGTCAGAATATCGTCTATGCAGGAATTGCCTGGGCAGTCGTGTCCATGTTGTTTTTTCTACTGTTTAGCGTCAAAGCACCGGGAGAAGATTATCCCTTTTGGTACTCCTTTAGCACGTATCTCCTAGAATGTTTGCCCTTCTTAGGAGCTGCTTTACTCTGCTATAGAAATTGGCGTAGCCCCCAGATTGCCAGTGGACGCAATGTCTGGCTGGGAATCGGTTTGGGTATGTTTTTTTACTTTATCGCTAACTTGATATTTGGGATATGGGAGCTATATTTTAGTCTTGATCCAGATGTATCTCCTGCCGATTTCTTTTATGTGATTTCTTATATCTGTATTGGTTGGGGCATGATCTTAGCCGTTCTGCCGAGGCGCTTAAACTTAGAGTGGAAGCAATGGCTAACGGTAGGATTAATCGCCGCTTTGGGTATTGCCTTGGCAGTTTGGGTTTTATTAGCTCCTCCTGTAGCGATAGAGTCAGAGGCTGAAACTTCTCTCTGGCTGAGAACTGAGCAAGCAACAGAAACACCATCTCCCCTATTGGTTGCCTCTACCGTACCACAGGTTGCAGTTAGCCCAACTGAACTAGCTGTTGTAACGCCTACAGCTGAGGCTCCAGAAGCCACAAACTTGCCCAGTTGGGTGATTTCTCTGGACAAAGCACTAAGTCCCCTCTCTAGAACGTTGAATTTTGTCTACATCGTTTTCGATGTCTTCCTACTCATCATTGCCTCAACACTTTTGTTAGCATTTTGGGGGGGGCGCTTTGCCCAATCATGGCGCATGATTGCAGCGGCAACGTTTTCCCTCTACATTGCGGATATGGGGTTTAAAGTTTATGATGCTCTGGCTAAGGCTCGTGGTCAGGAATATGAAAGTGGAGGTCTCCTGGATGTCTTCTTTATATTTAGTGCCGTACTTTTTGCCATAGGCGCTGCCCTGGAATATGACGTATCAAGTCGTTCTCGCCGCAGTTCACGTCGGCGAACTTAAAATTAGCTATGAGTCCCAGAAAACTAACTGAAACCGACAAAAAAGATATTTTGAACTTGTATCGACGGCCCGAAGAGACCACCTCAACCCTGGCTGATCGTTATGGTGTAAGTAATTCAACGATTAGCCGCCTGCTCAAAAGCAGTTTGTTAGAGTCAGACTATGAAACACTCATCCAGCAAAAGCGAGCCAATCGGACGCCAGGGACGGGGACGTCAGGGGCGAAGCCAAAACCCAAGCTATTGGAACGGATTGAACCTAAATTTTCGGTTACCCCCTCTCCCCAACCCTCGATAGAATCAGAAGACGAAAAATCAGAAGATGAATCGTCAGTATCTGAGGATGCAAATCAACGTCGGCGGCGCAGGCGTTCTTCTGTCATCGATCAATTGGATACAGAGTCCAAGGCAAAACAAGGTGAGTTGCCTCTGGACTTTAATCGCACAGAAGCTCAAAGGGATACAGAATACTCAGAAGACCTGATTGAAGAGATAGAGCAGGTAGAAACCAACCCCTTAGAGAAGTTGCTGGATGATGAAGATTTAATGGATTTAGATGAGGATTTAGATGAGGATTTTGAGGAGGATTGGGACGAAGACGAGGAAGATATTGCTACTCCAGAACCTCTGACCACGACTTATGTTCCCAGTGGTGCAAATGTTCAGGTCTTACCCCTTTCGGAAGCTTCTTTTCCGAAACCCTGTTATTTAGTGATAGACCGGGCAGCCGAGTTAATTGCGCGACCTCTGCGAGAATTTAGTGACTTGGGACGTATTCCGGCTGAGGAAGTCCAGCAACAAACTTTGCCAGTTTTTGATAATCATCGGGTGGCACGACGTTTTTCCAACCGTTCCCAGCGCGTGATCAAAGTTCCTGATGGGCAAATGTTACAGAAAACCTGTTCTTATCTACAAGCCAAAGGAATTACCCGCCTTTTGATTGATGGTCAGGTTTATTCCTTATTGGTAGCACCGTTGCTGGAATAGGGACAGATGCAAGTGATTCGTCATTGGTCATTTGTTGATTGGGAGACAGGGAAATTATACCGGGCTACCCCAACAAGGGCGGGTTGAGTTCAGTTAGAGGGTGTCTCCAAAATGTTCTCAGTAAAACCCGTCCCTACAAATTGGCTCCTCTGTGGCACAATAAAAGGCGTGATTTAGAAGATCGGTTATCAGGTAATCAAAGTGAGTCTGACTGCCCAAGCCCCTAAGACTGCTCGCCGCGTCGTTTTTCCGTTCACTGCCATTGTGGGTCAGGAAGAAATGAAGCTGGCTCTCCTACTGAATGTCATTGACCCCAAAATTGGTGGGGTGATGATTATGGGCGATCGCGGTACGGGTAAGTCCACCACCATTCGGGCGTTGGCTGACTTGTTGCCGGACATTGAGGTGGTTGCCGACGATCCCTTCAATAGCGATCCCAACGAACCCGACTGGATGAATAGTAATGGAGGAGTAGAATCTGCTCCAACCGTTAAGAAAAAAGTACCGATGGTTGATCTGCCTTTAGGGGCAACCGAAGACCGAGTGTGCGGCACGATTGATATTGAAAAAGCATTAGCCGAAGGGGTGAAAGCCTTTGAACCCGGACTGTTAGCCAAAGCCAATCGCGGAATCCTCTATGTGGATGAAGTCAATCTGCTTGACGATCACCTAGTTGATGTGCTACTCGACTCGGCTGCCAGTGGGTGGAATACAGTCGAACGAGAAGGCATTTCTATTCGCCATCCGGCTCGTTTTGTGTTAGTGGGTTCTGGCAACCCGGAAGAAGGAGAACTGCGTCCGCAACTCCTTGATCGGTTTGGTATGCACGCGGAAATCCGCACCGTCAAAGAGCCAGCCCTGCGGGTCAAAATTGTGGAGGAACGGGCGGCGTTTGACAAAAATCCATTGGATTACATCAAAGAACACCAAGCGTCCCAAGAGACTTTGCAGCAGCAGATCGTCAGCGCCCAGACACAACTGCCCCACGTTGAAATGGACTATGACATGCGGGTGAATATTTCTGAGGTTTGCTCAGAATTGGATGTCGATGGATTGCGAGGGGATATTGTCACCAACCGTGCTGCAAAAGCTCTGGCTGCTTTTGAAGGGCGCACGGAAGTCACAGTCGATGATATTCGTCGGGTGATTACGTTATGCTTGCGTCACCGCTTGCGGAAAGACCCCTTGGAGTCGATTGACTCAGGCTATAAGGTGCAAAAAGCCTTCTGTCGTGTATTTGGGTTGGAGGCAGAATCAGAAGCGGATTCAGCTATGGCAGCGAGTGGTTCTCGTTAATGAACTCCCTACCCATCCCCACCGTCTCGTGCGGTGGGGATGGATAGGGAGAAAATTTACTTTAGGGGCGGGTTTAGATGCTTTCCTTAGAGGAAATACTGATAACATTTCAACAAAACCCGCCCTTACTCAAAATGCAGATGTGTTTCTTCTCATGTAGCACCATCCTGCGCTAAGACAGTAGGAACGAGGTTAATCATGATCGCGATCGCTAATTGTAAGTAGTTGGACACAATTAAAACTTTTCGACTGGTAGGAATCACCGCACTTCTCTGGTGGTGAGGATGTTAACCCAGACTCCCGCGAATAGCTTGAAACGGCTTTAACCCTCCCAATTCATGCGAAATCCCACTAAAGAACCACTGATTGAACTAAAGGGAGTCTCCAAGTCCTTTGGGGGTAACGTTATCCTGGATAATGTTGATCTGACCATTTATCAGGGTGAAGCCTTAGGTATCATTGGACCCTCTGGAACGGGTAAGTCTACAATTCTACGCATGATGGCGGGTCTAATGCCACTGGATGCAGGTGAAATCTATGTGCAAGGACAAAAGCGTTCTGGTTTAATTGAAGATGCCAAAGACCCAATAGGCATCGGTATGGTGTTTCAGCAGTCCGCTCTGTTTGACTCGTTAACTGTGCGTGAAAATGTGGGGTTTTTCCTCTACCAGCATTCTAAACTGTCTGAGGAGCGGATTCGGGAATTGGTGGATGAAAAGCTAGAGATGGTGGGGTTACCCGGAATTGGTGATCAGTATCCGGCTGAACTATCAGGCGGGATGCGTCGGCGGGTGAGTTTTGCCCGGGCGATTATGACCAACCCCGATCATCCCCAAGATAACCCAGAAATTTTACTCTACGACGAACCTACTGCTGGACTTGACCCCATCGCTTCTACTGTGATTGAGGATTTAGTCCGTCAACTTCAAGGTGCTGAAGGCGGATGTAAGACTCATGTTATGGTGACTCACCAAGAGAGTACCATTCGCAACACCACAGACCGAGTTGTTTTTCTCTACAAAGGCAAGGTACAGTGGCAAGGTCATATCAGCGAGATTGATACAACCGATAATCCTCTGGTGCGACAATTTTTTAGTGCCAGTACTAGCGGACCGATTCAGGTGGTTGGTTAGGATAAAGGCAAGGGCTTGATCGGTCATTTGTCATTATCGTCTATCCAGGCAAATGCCCGTCAATTCACCACCTAAATCGCGAGGGGAATCTTGCTTCAACCTTCACGAAGTGGAGGTAAGCCGTTGGGGGAGAGCGGGAAATGCCAACGTTAAACACCCGAAGTATTTCCAATATTTCCCGGTGGTATGATAGTAGTCATGAAACAAGTTCTCACGATAGTTGTAAAACTTCAACCCTCACCTGAACAGGTGGCCAAATTGGAGGCAACCCTTCAGGCGTTTGCGGATGCTTGCAACTACGTGAACGAACATACAGATCCAAAGCTGACCAACAAGATAGCCATCCAATCTTTGACCTATCAAACCATTAAAAGCCAATTCAATTTGGTAGCGAATATGGCACTCAGAGCTTGTGCAAGAGTAGCGGCTAACCGAAAGGTAGCTAAGCAAAAAGGCAAGCCTGTTAAAGGCTTTATGCCAAGCAGTATGGATTGTGATAAGGATTTGTTTCGATTTCGTGAACACGACTGGACGGTCAGCCTTGCTACTGTTCAGGGTAGAGAGCGAGTTGAGTTGAAGCCGGGTAACTACCTCCAGAGGAAAGCTCAAAGGGAGGAAGCCAACTTCAGCTCAAATATGTAAACACCGCGACGGTCAGTTCTATCTGCATGTTCAGATTAAGGACACTCCTCCAGACCAAAAAAATACTGATAAGGTGATTGGTGTCGATTTGGGGCGTCGCGACATTGCTGTTACATCAGAGGATGAAAGGTGGGACGGCTTGCATATCCAGTCGGTGCGAGATAAGTTTTCCAGGGTTAGAGCATCTCTCCAGAAAAAAGCCTCGAAAGGCACTCCTAACAACTCGACGTAGATGTCGAGTTGTTTTGAAACGGCTGTCGGGGAGGGAGAGACGCTATCAGCAGTGGCTCAACCACAACATTTCCAAGTTAGTGGTCAAACGAGCAGTTGAGTTAAGTGCCTCAATTGCTATAGAAGACTTAACAGGCATAAGGGAGAGAACCAACGAGCAGCCCAGAAGCAAGACTGAGCGCAGACGCTCGAATTCATGGGCATTCTATCAACTGCGAATGTTCATTGAGTACAAAGCTCTCGGCGCTGGGGTCATGGTTACTCCTATTCCCCCAGCCTATACTTCCCAGATGTGTCACAACTGCCTGCACATACATCCCGTAAAAGGAAAGTCTTACGCCAAGTGGTAAGACTTTTAAATGTGGGCATTGTGGTTGGCATGGAGATGCCGACTTTAATGGAGCCAATAATATTGCACTTGTGGGGCTGTCTATAAACCAGCCTGGAGGCACGGGGTTATCGTGCTTCTTTAACAGAACTATTGAGTATGTTGCTGGAGTTCACTTAAGGAAACATATTCTAGAGCTGATGCATGAGTAGCAGACAAAACCACAGGAGGTGCAGCACCCGCTTCGAGGGCTTCTTGCCAACGAGACGCACATAGACACCAGCGATCGCCTGGTTTTAAACCGGGAAAGTTAAATCCGGGAACGGGTGTACTCAAGTCATTCCCACGCTGTTTGGTAAATTCCAGAAACTCTTCGGTAACTTGAGCGCAAACAACATGAGCGCCAAAGTCACCGCCTCCAGTACTGCATTTGCCATCCCGGTAAAATCCGGTCATGGGAGATGTGCAACAGGTTTCTAGTTCTGTACCCAGGACGTTTCTCGCGCTAGCCATAACAGCACCTTTTATTGATAAACCTTTCCATCAGATAGGATACTTGGTCATTCGTCATTCGTCATTGGTTATTGGTCAAAGAATCCTTGTACTGAATCGGGGCGGGTTTAGTCACATCAGGGCGGGAAACAAATGTGAACCGTCAAACCATTGGTGTCAACTTAAGCGCTAAAAGCAGGGGAAGCAGGGGGATCTCCCAATGTTCAATCTCATCCCTCATCTTGATCACCCACTTGGCATGTAAGATAAGGACAGCCGTCTACTCAGTCGGGTAGCCAAGGAATACTTAATCAAAAGGGGTGTTATGAGTAATCAACCCAAAAATGTTATCAATATAGATCCAGTTACGGTTGTGGCGATTATATCTGCCCTTTTACTGGTGCCACTATTGATATCGGGTTTCATCTTCCAATAAGTCTATGGATTCTCGTCATTGTCAATCTACCTCTGGCTTGCCCCTTGCTAAAGTCATTAAGCTCGTGGCAGTAGTATTAATGTACTTGTCGCTCTGGGTTGCCCCAGCATCCGCCAAGGTTATCCGCTATTTTGATGGTAATTCTACTGATGTCAATGTTCCCGCAGGTATTGCCTTTGATTTAGGCGGCGGGGGAGCTGATGTAGACGAAGCGATTCAGTGGATGATTAATCAGGCGAGAGGTTGCACAGACTGTTCGGCTCAGGTTGATGTGGTTGTCATTCGTTCATCGGGTTCTGCTGGCTATAATGCGCCAATTCTGGCGATGAATGGGGTGGATTCGGTAGAAACGTTGGTTATCAGTAGTCGGGATGATGCCAATTCTGTGGATGTTGCGGATACGATTCGCCAAGCTGAGGTGTTATTTTTTGCAGGCGGTAACCAGTGCGACTATACCCGAAACTTTAAACATACGGCGATAGAAGCCGCGATTAAATCCGTTGGCGCTAAAGGGGGTGGGATTGGGGGTACAAGTGCTGGGGCGATGATTCAAAGTGATTTTATTTACAATGCCTGTTCCGATACAGTTGATAGTGAGTATGCCTTAGACGATCCCTATGAAGATATTCTGTTTAGTTATGATCTGTTCAACTGGTCGCTAATGAAGGGTACTGTAATAGATACCCATTTTAGTGAACGCGATCGCATGGGTCGTTTGATGACATTCATGGCGCGTCAGCTTCGGGATGGTATCACTGATGGTGTCTTGGGGATAGGCATTGATGAGGGAACATCGCTGGTGGTTAACCGGGATGGTATCGCCCAAGTAATGGGAGAGGGCGCGGTATATTTTGTTTTTGGGGATCATATCCCGGAAGAATGTGAACCTCAAACCCCACTCACATTTTCTAATTACAAGATTTGGAAAGGCGAAAACGGTGAGAAATTTGACCTGAAAAATTTACCCTCAAGGGGTTATCGTAGCGCAAGTGTTCAAGATGGTATTGTGCAGAGGGGTTAAAAGGGCGATTGGAAATCCCAGTCAGGACATGATATAAAAGGGCGATTGGAAATCGCAGTCAGGACATGGGATAAAAGGGCGATTGGAAATCGCAGCTACACAAACAAAGTCCGCCTACGCGGACTGAACTAGAAAAGAATCTTCCACAGAAAACTTTTATATCATAAACATCGGTGAGAGTCTGTAGGGGCGACCCGCTTACTTAAAGAAACAATGGGAGTTCATTCAATTGATTGGATCGCCCTATTATTCAATGGGATTAATCCTTGTTCCAAGGTTCGATTACATCCTGATAAGTAACCATTTTTAATCCATCATCTTGCCAAAATGCCACTGCACGCCAGTCTCGAAACATTCTTTCTCGGCTAGCCCCATTGAGCGGATAGGCTGGCTCTCGATAAATCCATACTCCCCACCCCATACTCAATTTTTCCTGTTCAAGCATTTCCAGAATCGCATCACGACGAGCCAAAAGAACTGTGTCACGAGGAGACTGCCAACGTTCTCCTGAACGATTTAAGGTAAAGGCTATAACTTCTCCGCTAGCTGAGAGAAATTGTCCTGCCTTAAAATCCACAATACCCAGTGCTTCTCGGAGTCTTTTAGCTGGCATACATTCCTTAGTCTCACCGCTTGCAGCTTCCCAAGAAAACTGACAGGTGGCTGCCTGGATATCAAATTTTACAGGTTTTCCCGCTATATCTAAAGTGGAGTAATCAATTAATCCTTCTCTTTCCTGAATCCAGGAAGCCCATGCTACTTCACAGGGATCGCAATAAGTTTGTACTGAGAAGATGTCAGAACAGAACTCATAAAGTCTGGGCAATACTTTCAACTGAACATCTTCTTCCAGAAGAGGTAATCTACTTGATGGAAATAAGAAACCCGATATCCGCAAGACTGACTCAGCCTGACTATCTGTATGTCGTTCGGTAGCGACTGAACGTAACACCACCCATTCATAATTTCTTGCCCATTCAGGAAGCTGTTCAGAATTGGGTAAGAGCAAAGGTTGAACATCAGGTATAGGAGCCTTCTTAACCCACTCATTTGCTCGGTCAACCTGAGTATTTTTAGATAAATCTGTATCCGGAATCAGTTCTGAAAAATCTAAAAATTGATTTATGTTAGATTGACGAAAGCCTACATCTGAAGCTGGATTGGTTATCTCAGTAAACAGACCTATATCTATTGGAGGCTTCAAGTATTTTTCCCCAGTATACGCCTCAAGACGAGCAGCGAAAAATCCAGTTAGTTCATTGGTAGCTGCCCAAACATATTTTTCAGCAAAAGAGGCTATAGAGCTTCGGGAGTCCCGATTTGCTGGTTCGTGTTGGCGCTCTATCGAAATATCTGCACCGATAATTTCACCCGGTTTATCACCATTCGGTGTTTTAATAAAAATATCTTCAGACCAACCAAGCTGATTTGTATAGGCGACAACACAGCCAAAAGCCAACTTTATTGGGGTTAACCCTTGAAGATTATACTTGGCAATATAGCGGGACAAAAGAGTCTGTGCTGATGGCGAATACTCAGACTGTGATTGGGTTTCATCTTGAATGTCTACTGTTTCTTCCTCTTCAGCTTCCTCATCAGTGCTTCCCCAGTGTTGTAATACTTCACTCTGTTCTTCATCTGTTGCGGAATCAAATGCTGTCCTTATTCCCTGAGCTATTGCCTTTCGTATCAAAAAATTTTCCACAAGTTGTCGAGCTTGAGGTTCAGCAAATTTTCTCAAGGAACCTTCGAGAAATTTATCCAGTATCTTTCTGTCAATCTCTTCAAGTTGATCAGTCTCTTCTTCTTCATATTCTTTGCTATCGTTTTGATATGCGTTTGCAAGTATAATTTCATCAAAGAAAGGCTCAATTGCTCTCTCAAGCACAACATACCGAGCCAGATCCAATGTCGCTGGTTCAATTCCCAAATGTTCGTCGGCGTTAATAGCTGCTTGTCTATCGATAGGGAGTAGTTCTTCAGGATCGACATGAGGGTGGCGAACATAAACTAGCCTGTCTTCATCAACTGGAACCTCACAAATAACACAACGTTCAATCATGCTTTTGGCACTGTGCCGAACAATTACATTGTGGGTATAAAGGGGTGCATTTGGGACAAAGAAATTATCAATAATCCAGTTACACAACTGTAGCCATTCTCCATCTGGTCGAGCCAAACACGAGGCACCATAAGCAGCAGAAAGAATATCCTCTCGCATCTGTGGATCATTGGTTTGACAAGCGCATTTCAGCAGATTGAGTAACTCATTAGGTTTGTTACTTCCCCAAACAGCAAGTTGTTCTCGAATGCGACGACGGAGGTCATTTTTTACTGTAGTTGTTGCCCAAGCTAATAATAATGCTGCGGCATCCCAGGGATCATCATCCGCTATTTCTAGTTGATCTAGTACCGGAGTTCCAAATCCTTCCCAGGGAGCGCCATGATTAGCAGGTAAGTAGTCAGATCCTGACCAAAACAGATCACGCTTGGCTACTTGCATGGGTAATAGTGTATCGTGGATAAACTTTGCTCCATAGAAGTAACCAGGTATCCTAAGTCCGGGAATGACTAATCGCTCTAAAACTTTTCTGCAACTGGGCATATTTCGCTGGAAAAGTTCAACCACCCAGTCTTGATAAGCTAATCCTTGTTGTGGCGGCATCATCAAGATTGTTCTTAATCGTAATTCTTCCCGTTCTTGCTCACTTAAATCATTTCGCCACAATCCTGTAGCAAAGAAGTCATAGTCCTCTTTCCCAAGAAGATAGGCAGTAAGTACAATGGCGTTCGCCCGATACTTTAAGTAAGTTGGCATAGTGGGAGTAGCTGGGTCATTTTTTGCACTGTTGTAGGCTTCCAGAGCTAAGAGAAAATCGGTTAAGGTTTCGTAGGCGGGTTCCCACAATAATAGGTCAGGTTCTAATGGATCATCTGATGGCTGACTTGTGAGTAGCAGCAGTCCATGATTCAGACAGTTATCAAGGATGCTTAAAAACTGTGGTTTAGATAGAATACCTGGAGTTTTTTGTGCCGCTTCAGCCACTTGTAAAGCCTTTGCCTGAGACAAGGCTTTTCCTTCATCCAGACAAGCTTTAACAATTCCCCGAAGAGTATTATGAACAGGAGTAATCTTGTCAGTCCAACCTTCTGGATCATTCTCTCGAATAGCACGCTCGGTATGATCAATTTTCTTGCGTATCAGAGTAACCAGTGAGAATTCTTGGAGCGTGACGCTATCAATATGTTGACCTCGGTATAAATCAGCAAAAAGTCGAATTGCGAGAGGATTCTGTAACGCCCAACGTACAATTTGAGGACATTCAATTCGATTGACTTTGCAGTAGGATGCAAAAATATCTTCAAGCGGTGCATCAGAACCCCTTAACCCAACTTGGCTGATGTCTTTGGGTATCGATAGGCGTCGATAAAGACTGGTGCGGAGTGAACAGACGAAAAGAATCCTGGGATATTGTTGAGCTAAAGGGAGTAGTTCTCCGAGTTTTTCTGCCCAATGCTCTGCTCTAAATGTCTCATCTAAACCATCAATAGCGACTAAGACACGAACAGGTTTAAATTCTGAATCATCTGTGATATTGACAGTGGCTTGAACTTCAGCTTGAATTGCTGCTGTCTCCAATGCGTCAAGAACTTGACGTAGATTCCATCCTGACTCACCAACAGCGTTAGCTAGCACAGTGTCCCAACTTTTGCTCAGATCAATATTATCTTTAGCACGAAGTAAAATGGCGGGTTTGCCCTTTTCTAAGTGCTGACGAACTGCATCAGCTAAGGCATGAGTTTTTCCCACTCCAGGCTCACCAATATAGGCAGCGGGTTGCCCTAACTCTTGGAGCTTTTGAGGAGTTACTTCTCGCATCTCCCAACGTTCCAAGGTGTCCTTAAGCTGTTTACTGATATCAGATGTTGTTGAGGCTGAACTACCCCAGTGTAAGGATACATTGTCGTTCAATAATACCTTTATAAGCTGCCTGGTATCTGCCAAATCAATAACTTCATCTTCAAGATTAGGCAGGGGAAAACTATTGCCCGGTTTTAACCGTTTTTCCAGTTCCTGCTGCTGGGCAATGGCGGATATTAACCAAGCTTCTGTTGCTGTAATCAGAGCGTCTGCATCGTCTCGCTGCATAAACTCTGGATACCATCTGAGACGCAAAACCGCTCGATGAGCTTGTTCTAGAAGAATACGGATATGGCTTACTTCTGATAACCATTTTGGGCGGTAAGTCGGTTCATTGAGTCGCAACTGTAGATCAGATTCTATCTGACCTGATTGATGCAAATCTGGAGAGTATCGAGGTGTTAACCAGCCACTCTTAGCCCGTTTGAATTGCAAATTGAGGTAGTTGACATCAACAACTGAACCCTCAAACCAATAACTTCTTAATCCCTCACTGCCTAACTCAGCGAGGAGTTGAGTAATCTGAGCTTCGCCCCAGAGATCAATTATGATATCGGGATACTGCTGATTCGATTCCTTGATAAAATCATCCCAGCGATCGCGTTCTGTTTTCGCCTGTTGCTTTGTTGTTTTTGGATCGCTTAAATCTCTAGGAATGGTGACAATGTAGCGGCTTAATCCGCTTCTATTATCTGAGGCTGTCTTTAAAGACTTTCTAATCTGTTCTATCTGAGAAGACTTCAGAGGTTCTCTAAACCACTTCGCTTGCAGTCCGATAACTTGACCATCCTTGAGTTGAGTATATGCCTCAACACCACCATCGCCGCCCGCACCATTAACGAACACGACTCGCCTAATTTGATCCGCATACTCCCGACGACACCAGCGCTCAAATAGGGTTCCAGTCAGCGATTCAAAGGCACGTTCAGGAGCATCACCATGAAGATTAAACCTAGACCAGTCCAAGTTCTTTGTCTCTCAAATTACCGTCTACTCTCACCATGTTAATCAATCCAGGACTGATCCCAAATCTGGGTTAGCTACCCCCTTATAACCCTGACGTTTCACGGGAAACCACGAAACCTGCGAATCGGGGCGGGTTTAGTTGCATCTGGGTGCAACCGAAGAGATAGTAGTGAAAGTGAGCCCCTACACATTTATGTGCCATACCTGACGCTTCAGGGCGTTAGGTCAAAATTATGATATGCCGTGAAAAGTCAGCCTTAAGCTGTTCGGCGTTTAAACCCTAATGTCAAGAATAGCAAAATCTTTGCCGTAGTGCGAGCATCTTGCTCGCTACTAATACTTATAACCCAGTCCGCGCAGGCGGACTTTGTTTGTGTAGCTGCGATTTCAATCGCCTCCTCAAATTAACCCAATTATCGCTAGAGTGGTTTTTGCGCGAAAATCCATACTATGCACCTACGCCAAAAACTGACTCTCCATTATTTCGCCCTAGCTGGAATCATTATTCTGGGAACCGTCTTCCGGTTTTGGCATCTTGACTTAAAACCCCTGTGGCTGGATGAAGTTCTCACCGCGTTCTTTAGCCTAGGACGGGAGTACAATGATTTACCGTTGGATGTCATATTTCCTTTGTCCACGCTCCAAGAATTTTTCACCCTTCAACCAGAGGCTAGCTGTAGAGATATAGCCCAAACCCTTGCCCAAGAATCGACTCATCCCCCCTTATTCTTTTGCTTAATGCATTCGTGGTTAAGGTTTACGGGAACCGAACAGTTAGCTTGGGCGTTGCGCTCATTTCCAGCTTTAATCGGAGTGGGTGCGATCGCGGCAATCTACGTTCTCAATCGTCTCATCTTTTCGCCAATCGCGGGATTAATCGCGGCCGCGTTAATGGCGGTGTCTCCTTTTGCAGTTTACTTGTCTCAGGAAGCGCGTCACTACACATTACCAATGCTGCTGATTATTCTGGCACTTTTGGCATTAATCCCGATTCAGCAGCGTCTTTATCATCAGCAATTGCCTTCCCCTTGGCTATGGCTAGGTTGGGGTATGGTGAATAGTATTGGTTGTTATGTCCACTACTTTTTTCTTCTGGCTGTCATTGCCCAATTTTTAACCCTAATTTCCGGGATGATTTGGTATCGTCGGCGCTTACCAGGCGGGAGTTGGATAGCTGTGGCGCTGGTAATGGCGGGAATAGCAGTTAGTTATTTACCGTGGTGGGGTATGCTTTTGGCAGATGTGGGGCGACAAGAAACCAATTGGTTACCGCAACCGGATAGTATTACACCTCTTGTGCAATTACTCGTGGGTTGGTTACTCATGGTAATTGCCTTACCCGTGGAAAATCAACCCTGGTGGATTGTTATCCCCATGGGAGGATTAACTCTGGGGTTGGGGGGGTGGATTATTTGGCAAGGAGGCGTGGGAGTTAAGCAATTGCTACACAAGCCTGCAACCGAGTTAGCCACGTTGACGCTATTCGGGTTTACCTTGGCTGTATTGCTGCAATTTTTGGCAATTATTTACCTGCTAGGTAAGGATATCTCCGTTGTCCCCCGCTATAATTTTGTTTATTATCCGACGATTTGTGCGCTCTTGGCAGCGAGTTTAACCGTAAACCATGGCGCGTCTCAGGGCGCGTCTGGGCGTAGGGGTGCAGGGGTGCGGGGGAGATGGGCAATTATCTTAACGTTGACTATCTCTGTGGTGAGTACGGTTTGTGTTGTGGCTAATTTGGTGTTTCTCAAACCCTATTATCCTCAGCAGGTGGCAGAGAATATGACGATTGAACCCACTGTTCCCCTGATGATGGTGATGGGATATGACGATCTTCAGGATATCGGATTAGGATTGAGCTTTGCCAAGGCATTAGAGAACTTACCAGAGGGTGGTAGTCAACAGGGCGATCGCGCGATCGCATTTTTAAGTCGCCAACAGGGATATGATGGAATCTGGCAGCAGTTATCGGAATTAACGATACCCTCGGTGTCTCAGTTGAATCTATGGGTAATCGCTCCGGGCTTGAAGCGTCAAGACTATCCCCAACATCTTGCGATCGCGAACCAAAAAACCTGTATCCTTGATCCGAGTCAACATTACCGGATTGGTATTCCCTATCAGTTATACCGATGTGGTTGAGATTTGGCGTAAGCTACACCAGAAAGGATGTTTTCAACAACAGTTGTAATGAAAGTAAATATTATTAAGTCTATTCGAGGACTCGCCGCTCTAATTTTGGCGTTGGTGTTGGTTTTAGTTCCCCTATCCGCCCAAGCTGCTAATCCCTCTGCCAGACAGCTTATTAATGACGGTACATCTGATCTGAGTGCCATGGATTTCTCTGGTCAAAATTTAGCCGAACTGGAGATATCTAATATGAATCTGACGCAAACGAATTTAAGCAATACCGATTTACGCAATATGGTGATTACTGATTCCACGATAACTGAGGCTAATCTACAAAGTGCAGACTTTTCTTATAGCATTGCTTATAAGGTTAACTTCAAGGGTGCTGATTTGAGTGATGCGGTTTTAGTGGAAGCGATTTTGTTAGGTTCTCGCTTGGATGACGTTAATATCACGGGTACTGATTTCAGCGATGCAGTTTTAGATCGCTTACAAGTTCAAAATCTCTGTACTAGAGCTAGTGGCGTTAACTCGAAAACGGGGGTAGAGACTCGTGAATCCTTAGGATGTCGATAAATTGTCTGTCGTAGGGGCGCACCGATGTGCGCCCTTTGCCGACGTGCGCCCAGAAAACCAGCTCAAAAACAAAGTTCAGTTGACCATTCTTGATGACCGCGCCCAGGATAACATTTGAACTGAGATCCTGCCCAAATCATCTGCCACTGTTCGTTAATTTGGGCAGAGGAATTTTTCTGGAAGTCAACGCGATATCGGATATCTTGCACAGAATCATCCTTTAATCCAGTTTGAGTCAGGATAACAATTGCCTGAGTCGGTTGAGGATAGGAGACATCGACGGTGGGTGAATCGGTGTCAGCGTCGCTATTATCAAACGCCGAGAGTGCGATCGCGTTTGGGTCACTACCGGTTAAACTCGTCTTACCTGCAAGTTGGGATAGATCCATTGAACGATAATCTTCCCGGTTAGCCGCCGGAGTCTGAGCTGATGAAAAATTTTGCCGGGGAGTCGAGTTACCTAGAGAATCGGGGGATGGCTCAGTCGATGAGGAAATCGTTTCTTCAGGTGAAGGATTAGCGGCTGTGGTTGTCGTTTCTAGGCGATTACTGATGCTGGTACAAGCCGTCAGCAGGATTGCCATACCAGCGATACTCATCAAAGAAATTTTGCACGAGTTGACCATATTTTTGACCTAGATAGTTTTAAAGCCAGTCATCACGTTAAAATGCGATCTGGCAAATGCTATTGTTATCTCACGCCTAGTTCATTGGGAATACCACCTCATGATCCACGAAGTTTTCATGCCCGCCCTTAGCTCCACCATGACCGAAGGTAAAATTGTCTCTTGGGTGAAATCCCCAGGGGACAAAGTAGAAAAAGGCGAAACCGTGGTAGTGGTTGAGTCTGACAAGGCGGATATGGATGTGGAGTCGTTCTATGAGGGCTACCTAGCCGTCATTACTGTACCCGCAGGCGAAAGCGTGCCTGTGGGGGAGGCAATTGCTCTGCTAGCCGAAACTCCTGACGAAATTGAGGCGGCTAAACAACAAGCCTCTCAATCCAGTTCCGCCTCAGCGCCAGCCAGTACTCCCCCTGCACCAACGCCAACACCTGAACCCGCGACTGTCTCAGCCGCTCCCCAAGCCCAAGATACCCCCAGTCGTCGCAATGGACGCACTGTCGCCTCTCCTCGGGCTAAGAAATTAGCCAGGGAGTTGAAGGTTGAACTTGATACATTGACGGGTAGTGGTCCACATGGACGCATTGTGGCAGAAGATGTGGAAGCCGCCGCCGGGAAAACTCCCCAACCTGAACCCGCCGCCGCACCACAACAGCCAACGTCTCAGCCTGCGGCTCAACCGATGGCTACACCGACAACACCGATTTCTGTCCCCCTCGGTGAAGTGGTTCCGTTCAACACGCTGCAAAATGCCGTGGTTCGGAATATGGTGGCGAGTCTTCAGGTGCCAGCATTCCGGGTGGGGTATACCATCACAACGGATGAATTGGATAAACTGTATAAACAAATTAAGTCTAAGGGCGTAACTATGACTGCCCTATTAGCCAAAGCCGTCGCTGTGACATTGAAACAACATCCCACAATCAATGCCAGTTATACGGAAAAGGGGATTCAGTATCATGGGGGGGTCAATGTGGCTGTCGCTGTGGCAATGGCAGATGGGGGACTCATTACACCTGTGTTACAAAAAGCCGATGAGGTGGATATTTATTCCTTGTCTCGCACTTGGAAAGGTTTGGTTGAACGCTCTCGACGTAAGCAGTTGCAACCGGAGGAATATACTTCCGGTACGTTTACTATCTCGAACTTGGGGATGTATGGCGTTGACCGTTTTGATGCAATTTTGCCTCCAGGACAAGGAGCAATCCTAGCGATTGGCGCATCACGTCCACAAGTGGTGGCGACAACGGATGGCATGATGGGGGTGCGGAATCAGATGCAGGTGAATATGACCTGTGATCACCGGATTGTTTACGGTGCAGATGCGGCAGCATTCCTGCAAGATTTGGCGAAGTTGATGGAAACGAATCCGCAATCGTTGACGCTGTAATCGGATGTGAGCAGAGTCACATCACCTGTAGTGGCACGGCAATGCCGTGCCCCTACAAACCTTCTATCAATAAGGATTCAATTCCAAACAATTTGTAAATCTAAAATAAAACCAGGTAAAACATCTTCCCCAGATAACTGGGTAGGATTTTCCAGGATTTCTACCGTTTGCCCTTGGCGATAAATTTCCACCCGACGAGTGGGTCGATAGAGTAACCAACCCAGTCTGACTTGATTCTCCATGTATTCCTGCATTTTAGCTTGGGTTTCTGGTAACGTATCGCTGGGTGACATTAGCTCCAAAACAAAGTCTGGGGCAATGGGTGGAAATTTTTCT
The DNA here is from genome assembly GCF_040219735.1 of Coleofasciculus sp. G1-WW12-02. Classification (NCBI taxonomy): domain Bacteria; kingdom Bacillati; phylum Cyanobacteriota; class Cyanophyceae; order Coleofasciculales; family Coleofasciculaceae; genus Coleofasciculus; species Coleofasciculus sp. G1-WW12-02. The sequence continues at coordinate 22,534 of NZ_JAVJRX010000021.1, forward strand.
TTCTGTTCCTCTGTTAGTGCATCCCATCGCTGTTTTTGAATCCAAGCCACATCGGGAGAACGGTTCGCCCCATTGGGAAGGTGAAAACAGGTTGAAGAGTCGAAGATTTCTCCAAGGTTCCTTTGTTCATTCCACACACAAAATCGAGTGGTTAGCTTGGCGTTCCGTTTTCCAGTTTCTCCGCCTGTGGGGGACACGATAATCAGTTCTCCTTTAGCATTGCGTTCAAATTTTACATTGGGATTGACTCGACACAGATGGTAAAATTGCTCTTGAGTCAGTTGAAAAATTGGGTTGAAGTTAATCGTAACGGCTGTCATAGTAAGATATAAAAGAATTGATAGAGTTAAAGAATATTTTACGCGATCGCATCCCTGACGAGGAGATGAGGATAGGGTCAGTAAACGATGTCTCAACCGTTTGTCCAAGGTGAAACAATAGCCGCGATCGCAACTGCTGTTGTCCCGCAACAAGGGAGTGTGGGGATTGTGCGGGTGTCGGGCGAAAATGCCCTGGCGATCGCACGTCAACTATTCTATGCACCAGGGCGTCAAATGTGGCAGACTCACCGCATTCTCTATGGGTATGTGCGTCATCCCCAAACCCAACACATCGTTGATGAAGCCCTACTCCTAATTATGCAATCCCCTCGCTCTTACACTCGTGAAGATGTCGTCGAGTTCCATTGTCACGGCGGGATTATGCCCGTGCAGCAGGTGTTGCAATTATGCTTAGAGTTAGGCGCACGGTTAGCCCAACCCGGAGAATTTACCCTGCGGGCATTTTTGAACGGGCGCTTAGATTTAACCCAAGCCGAAAGTATCGCTGACTTAGTGGGTTCTCGTTCCCCCGCCGCCGCCCAAGCTGCATTAGCGGGAATACAAGGTAAGCTGGCTGTACCCATTCGCCAACTCCGGGCGACGTGTTTAGATACTTTGGCAGAAATTGAAGCCCGAATCGACTTTGAGGAAGATTTACCTCCCTTAGATGAAGCCGGGATCATTGCTCAAATTCAACAGATATTAGCCGATATTAACCAAATTCTCGCCACCGCCGATCGCGGTCAATTATTGCGAACCGGCTTAAACGTCGCGATTGTCGGACGTCCGAATGTGGGCAAATCCAGTTTATTAAACGCCTGGAGTCGTAGCGATCGCGCGATCGTTACCGACTTACCCGGTACAACTCGTGATGTGGTTGAGTCGCACTTAGTCGTCGGTGGAATCCCCGTGCAGGTTCTAGATACCGCCGGAATCCGGGAAACCGTGGATCAAGTCGAGAAAATTGGCGTTGAGCGATCGCGCCGTGCGGCTGAGGCGGCTGATTTAATTGTATTGGTGATTGAAGCCACTACGGGCTGGACTACAGAAGACCAAGAAATTTATACACAAGTCAAACACCGTCCCCTAATTTTAGTCATTAATAAAACCGATCTCGCCCCCGCCGATTCTGTATCCTATCCGGATAGTATTGAACGGGTAGTTATAGCCGCCGTTGCCAAAAACGAAGGGATTGAGGCATTAGAACAAGGAATTCTTGAGGCAGTGCAAACGGGAAACATTCAAGCAGCTAACTTAGATTTAGCCATTAACCAGCGACAAGCCGCCGCCTTAACCCAAGCTAAAATAGCATTGGAACAAGTACAAGAAACCATCGCCCAACAGTTACCTTTAGATTTTTGGACGATTGATTTACGCGGCGCGATTCAAGCCTTGGGTGAAATTACTGGGGAAGAAGTAACTGAATCCGTACTTGACCGGATTTTTAGTCGCTTCTGTATTGGTAAGTAACAATCCTAACGAGGAACTCTCAGGGCATAAGGAATAAAGCATCTACTACAATCGCATCAAGAGAATTCAACCCAGATATCCTAAACCCCTGATCCGCTCCCGGTAAATGGGGGTTAACTAACAGTCCGTAAATATCTAGACAATTAGTGACATAACTGGACATTTTCTATGATATAATCAGGCAATGTCTAGTTTAACCCCCCAAGAAGCAGCTACTCTACTTGATGATAGTACATTCGAGGAAGACTTAGCGGCAGATGTATTAGAAATTATCACAGTATTTTCCGCTCGTCTATATGGGAGTCGAAGTCATAAGAACAAAAAAATAGTGGATGAACTGAGGGAGGTAGCCAAAAAGCTATGACGACGATAACTTATTGCAAAGGCTTGCCAACTCCCGCCGATGAACTTAACCCCATCGGTTTCACCGAATTGGAGATGTTTTTAACTTCATTGTCCGATATATTTTATCAAGCAACAGTTGAAACAGTTAACCATTTATTAAATAAAGAAATAAAATTTAATCAAGCCAGTTGGAATAGTTATATTCAAGAGAAATACGGAATCAGTAAGCGTTATGCTAACGGAGTAATTTCATTAGCTAAAGGAAAAACTTCCTCAGCCAAAGAATGTAGAAAAAGACAGATAAAGCAATTAGAATCACGAGTTAAGTCAGCGAAAGATTGGGTAACCAGAGCCACTAATAAAATTAAGTTGGCTCGGAAGTTCTATGGGAAAAACAACTGGCAATCCTCCAAAAACGGCTGTAATTTTCCCTTGTTGTCAAATCTCAAAACTCGAAAAACTAACTGGTATCATCTGCGGAGATGTCTGCATCATAAAAAGCGATATATCTACCGACTTCAAAATCAAATTAAACATTTGAAATCGGCGAAAATTAGAGTGAAGGTATCCAGAGGCGAACTATTTATTGTTGGTTCCAAGGATGAAAGTTATGGGAATCAAACTTGTCAATGGTCTGGGGATACTATCAAGTTGAGAGTCCCCGGTTGTCTGGAAGCAAAATTTGGGAAATATGTCACATCAAAAATTGGCAGCTTCTCAAGAAAAATTAATAGATTACCCAATAGTGGTGCGAAAACATGGCACTTCTATAGAAAGGATGAGCGCTGGGTTGTTGCTGTTCAATTCACACCCGCAGCGGTGGAGAAAGTTAGTAGAGAAATTCAGTATGGTGCCTTGGGTATCGATCTAAATCCTAGTTCTATCGGTTGGGCTTATGTTGATGGTCAAGGAAATTTAAAAGCTCAGGGAACTCTTCCTATAAAGACGGGTTTACCCACAGGCAAACAAGATGCTCAAATTGTAGATGTTTGTTTGAAATTGGCAGCTTTAGCCAGAAGTTTTCAGAGCCCTATTCTGTGCGAAAGCTTAGATTTTTCGACAAAGAAAGCTCAACTACGAGAGCGTGGAAAAAAATATGCTCGAATGCTTTCTGCCTGGGCATACAGTCGTTTTTATCAAATTTTGTCATCGATTTTATCCAACCGAGGAATAACTCATCAGTTTGTCAATCCAGCTTACACGAGTTTGATTGGATTGGTTAAATATAGTCGAATGTATGGACTATCATCTGATGTGGCGGCTGCCCTGGCAATTGCCAGAAGAGGAATGAATTTAAGTGAGAGATTGCCGCGCTCTGTGTCCGCCTATCTCGGAGTGAATCCGAGAAAGCACGTATGG
>NZ_JAVJRX010000022.1:0-18703 GCF_040219735.1 Coleofasciculus sp. G1-WW12-02
GAGCAGCAAACTGGCTATCGCATCCGCTGGTAGGTCTTTAACACTTGCCGATAACGTAGTGCGCTTAGCACTTAGGCTGGTAAGCACAGCTTTAACTTATTTGGCTAAAGCTCCGTGTATGCGAGACCGGGGTTGCTTACGGGAATTGCATCGGCGATCAGATTGCCCTATTATAACGATTATCCGCGATCGCAGCCGTAGAGACGTTCCGGTAGCATGTTTCCTGGGAATTACTGTTCTAGAGTATCGATTATGGGGTTTGCGATCGCAAAGTCTGCTTATGCTAATCTCAAGGAAGTTGAGTTGTCCACTAGATTAGAGATTGCTAGACAAGCGCAGAGACTCACTTTATTATGGACAGTAAGCTAATTTTTGACGGGAGAAAGCACGGGCAAAAATCCCGGTCAGCCGTCAAAATGCTCAGAACCTAGACAATACAATAGTTTTGGGGTTTTGAAGCGGGGGTGAGTTGGCTCAAATTTGCCGGAAAAATAGCCTTGAATACCCGCCTAACCCAACCTACGGTAATGAACTATTTTAGTTGGGTCATGCCACTACAGGCTACAGGCTAATTCATGAAACCCGCGCCGGCGGGTTTGGTTTGTGTAGCTGCGGTTTCAACCGCCCAATAGTTTCAACTATTACCTTTGTTGTGCCCCACGCATCGATAAACCAATCCGCTTTAACTTCTCATCCACAGACATAACCCGCACATTTACAACTTGTCCCACTTTGACAATTTCTTTAGGATCTTCCACAAATCGATCCGCCAGTTGGGAAATATGAACCAACCCATCCTGATGCACACCAATATCCACAAAAGCACCAAAATTCGCCACATTTGTGACAATTCCTTCTAACTCCATCCCCACTTTCAGGTCAGACATTTCCTTAATTCCTTCCTTAAATGTGGCATATTTAAACTCAGCACGGGGATCACGTCCGGGTTTTTCTAATTCCCGGATAATGTCTTTGAGTGTGGGTAAGCCAACGGTATCCGTGACATATTTCTTTAAATCAATAGACTTGAGCCGATCCGCCGCTTGGGGGATTTGTTTCAAGGGCACCCCAATATCCTTCGCGATCGCTTCTACGACTGGATAACTCTCCGGATGCACGGCGGTATTATCTAACGGGTTATCCCCACCGCGAATTCTCAGGAATCCCGCCGACTGTTCAAAGGCTTTGGGTCCTAATTTCGCTACCTTCAGCAGACGGCGACGATTGGGGAATGCACCATTTTCATTCCGATAGGTAACGATATTTTTAGCAATAGTTGGAGTTAAGCCGGAAACAAAGGTTAAAAGTTCTTTTGATGCCGTATTCAGATCCACACCCACATAGTTGACACAACTTTCTACCGTTTCATCCAGCTTCTTTCTGAGTAACTTTTGATCCACATCATGTTGGTATTGTCCCACGCCAATGGATTTGGGATCAATTTTCACCAATTCCGCCAAAGGATCTTGTAAACGGCGTCCAATACTAATCGCCCCGCGCACGGTAACATCTTGATCAGGAAATTCTTCTCGCGCCACATCACTCGCCGAATAGACAGACGCACCCGATTCATTCACAATCACGCTAATCGGTTTACGTTCCAGACTTTTAATCACATCCCCAACAAACTCATCGGTTTCACGGGATGCTGTACCATTCCCGATCGCGATTAATTCGATCTGGTATTTTTCAATCAGAGTTTTGAGTACAGTCGCCGCTTGTGTGGGTTTTCCAGTATGGGGGAAAATGGTTTGATATTCCATAAACTTCCCCGTTTCATTCAAAACCGCCACTTTACACCCGGTTCGCAATCCCGGATCAACCGCTAAGGTGGGTTTCATTCCCGCTGGAGGAGAAAGCAGGAGTTCTCGCAAATTGGTTTCAAAGGTATTAATCGATTCAAAATCAGCATAGGCTTTACGATCTGTCCGAACTTCCGTAATTAGGGAATTTTTCATCAAACGGTTAAAGCCATCATTAAGCATTTCCCGATAGAAGTTCCGCACCGCTGGAATTTTTGTGCGAATGGTTTCTGACTCTAAATACGATTGGATAAACTCCTGATCAAAATCCAGATTTAGGGTTAAAATCCCCTCACTCTCTCCCCGAAATAATGCCAGCATATTGTGTGGCGCGATATCCTTTGCCTTGATTTGGAAATTGCGGTACATTTCATATTTAGTGCTGCCTTCGGGGTAATCGTCTTTAATCTTGGAGACAAAACGCCCATTTTTCATCAAATAGTCGCGCAAATATGCCCGGAATTCAGCGGTTTCCGCGACTTCTTCGGCGAGGATATCAGACGCCCCTTTTAACGCATCTTCGGCGGTTGTGACATCCTTTTCTTCGGAAATATAATTAGCGGCTTCTGCTTCTAAGGAGACGGGTTTGGCGGTGGGGGTATTCAGGGATTTAATAAATTCAGCCAGAGGTTCCAACCCTTTTTCCCGCGCTACGGTAGCTCTAGTGCGGCGCTTGGGGCGATAAGGGAGGTAAAGGTCTTCTAACTCATTTTTCTGGAAACAGGACTCGATTTTCGCCTTCAGTTCATCCGTCAGCTTTCCTTGAGACGCGATCGCCTCCAGAATCGTGGCTTTGCGTGCTTCGAGTTCACTCAGGTAGGCGTAGCGTTCTGCGATCGCGCGAATTTGGACTTCATCCAGAGAACCGGTTCGTTCTTTCCGGTAACGGGAAATAAAGGGAATCGTGGCGCCCTCGGCTAAAAGAGACAGGGTATTTTCCACCTGATTGGCGGATAGGGAAAGCTCTTGTGCTAGGACGGAGGGAATATTCAGCATCGGGTCTTTATGGGTCTATCCTTTCTAGAATAAGATAATTCAGGAATAGTTTATTTAAATTAGAGGAAAAAGTTTTGATAAATCGAGGATTAAATCTAAAAAAGAGGGCAAAACCATTGTCTTATCTGGCAATACAATCCGCTTTAGGCTGTATCCAAAAATTCCTTGTCCTTTGTGATAGGGCGTTCGCTATTGGATGACAAAATAATCGGATCTTGACATTGTAATTTGGCTCTACCTGTAACTAATCCTGCCAATTCTTCCAGTAAATCCCGACAACAATTGGTGTGGGCTGTGCCTTTCGCCGCCATCTGCATGATTTCTCCACGAATTAATTCCACTCGGTCATCTTCGGTGAAAAATCCCAACTCTGCTAAACGATGATAGTCCTCAATCGTGAAGCGTTTTGCTGTTGTCGATGTCATAGGTATCGGTGGTATGGCAAAAGGCACAAGGGCAGAAGATGGCAAGGTAAAAGAAAATAAGAAGATGATCACTTCCAGTTTAGCGATCGCGAACTGATCCGTTGACCAAACACACGGCTGTGAAAACAGATTAACTCCAGCCAAATCAGTTTCAGATAAAATGCCTGTCTGTAGTGAGCAAACAGTTTAATTTTCTGCCATAAAAGCAAAAATTGGAGTTTGAGGCGAACAGCTAATTCCCTGGTTAGCATAGCTCTGTTGGTGTTGTAGGGTTAAACAGCCTTGGGTTGAAACCCAAGGAACTCAAAGCTCAAGTAAGAATCGAGCTGACTGGATAAGAGTTTTAGTCCATTTTAATGGACTTTAGCTTTTAGCCAAGAACTTGAGTTCTTGGCGGATGCTGGGGCTTCCTGACAAAGGTGTATTAGCCCAAAACGCCAATCGCCCCAATCGATTCATGCGATAATGCACAGGATACCCGGTGGACTTGCACTTCAAATCATTACCTATGCTCAGACAACTTGGTTTTTGGCTACTCTGGGTTAGCTTTCTCGCTTATGCCGTTCTGCTTGCACCTCCCCAGCAACCCGATACCTTTGACCTGATTACCAATCTTTCCACAGGCAATTGGGACGGGATTAATCCCTTAATTATTGCCCTATTCAACATCATAGGCATTCTACCTCTAGCATACGCCTGCTTCGTATTTATTGATGGACGAGGGCAAAAAATCCCCGCGTGGCTATTTGCTACCGTCTCCTTTGGTGTGGGGGCGTTTGCTTTACTCCCCTATCTCGCCTTACGTCAACCCAATCCTGAATTTCCTGGCTCAAAAAATATCTTCCTGAGTATTCTCGATTCCCGTTGGTTCGGTGTTGTTCTCACCCTCGGCACTTTGGTATTACTAGGATTTGGCATACTCAACGGCGATTGGGCAAACTTTATCCAGCAATGGCAAACCAGCCGCTTTATCCATGTGATGAGCCTGGACTTTTGCCTATTGTGCTTGCTTTTCCCGGCACTGGTGGGCGATGATATGGCACGACGCGGCTGGAACAATCCCGTCCTATTTTGGGCAGTCGCACTGGTACCATTAATCGGTTCACTGGTCTATCTGTGTCTGCGTCCTCCTCTTCCCGACACCGAGGAAGCCATGGCAACGGCTTAAAGAAGACAAAACCCTTGATATACCGTAGGGTGGGCATTACCCACCAGCCTTCCATTCGCCCCCTTACCAACCCCGATTTTCGATCTTGATATACCGTAGGGTGGGCATTGCCCACCAGCCTCATCTCTTGCGTGCCATTCATCTTAATGGACTTGAGCTAAATCCGTTATAGCGACAGCAATAACTCAAAAGTTGATAAACTTTAACCAATTCTCAGCAAAAACTAATTCAGCCCCAGTTTAATACCCTCAGAGAAAGAATGCTGACAGCATAAATCGTCATCAAGTCACCCATGACGAATGACCAATGACAAATGACCAACAAACACTATGAGTTATCTAGAAACAACCGCAGAATTCTACAGTGAAGTCGCCCAAACCCCGCAAGTGGGGTTATGTTGTGTGCAAAGCTCTCCCCTACAACTCCCCGGACTGAAAATTCCCCGGCAAATGCAGGAAATGAACTATGGTTGTGGAACCACCGTTCATCCGGCTGAACTGATAAACGAGCCAACTGTACTCTATGTGGGCGTGGGTGGCGGTTTAGAAGCCCTGCAATTTGCCTATTTTTCCCGACGCCCGGGTCGGGTTATTGCTGTTGATCCCGTCAAGGCGATGCGGGAAGCGGCGACTCGTAACTTAGCCAGCGCCGCTCAAGATAATCCTTGGTTTAACCCAAGTTTTATTGACATTCGTGACGGCGATGCCTTTGACCTAGCTGTACCTGATGCTTCCGTTGATGTCGTCGCTCAGAATTGCCTATTTAATATCTTTGAACCCGCTGACTTGACTAAAGCCTTGCAAGAAGCCTATCGGGTGTTAAAAATTGGCGGACGCTTGATTATGAGTGACCCCATCGCCACCCGTCCGATTCCTGAACATTTACGGCAAGATGAACGGTTACGGGCAATGTGCCTATCGGGGGCATTAACATATAACGAGTATATCCAACATCTGGTTCATGTCGGGTTTGGTCAAGTCGAAATCCGGGCGCGACGCCCTTATCGACTGTTGGATTGTCAAAGTTATAAGTTAGATGAGCCGTTGCTGCTGGAAAGTTTAGATTCTGTGGCATTCAAAGTGCCGATTCCGGAAGATGGCGCTTGCATTTTCACCGGAAAAACGGCGATTTATCAGGGAAGCCAAGCGGTTTTCGATGATAACGCAGGTCATGTTCTGCAAAAAGGTGTTCCGGCGTCGGTGTGTGATAAAACAGCCGCTAACCTGGCGATGTCAAAAGATATCATGATTACCGATTCCACCTGGCACTATACTGGCGGCGGTTGCTGTTAAAGGTGTCGAATCGATTTGAATCGGGCGCACGTCGGTCTTATGTGTCAATGTAGAGACGCGCCATGGCGTGTCTCTACAGGGTTTGAGCTCTTATTTTAAAAAGACCCCTCTCCCGTGCAACAAGTGTGAAGGTTAATCCCCTAAATTAAGTGTGTCACGCCACTACCCTTTACCCTTCCATCTCGTCTAATAACTTTGGCACCCCAGCCGTTAACACCTCATGTCCCGACTCGGTAACCAAAACATCATCCTCAATCCTGACACCAATCCCGCGCCAACGTTCGGGAATCTCAGGTTGACCTTCTACCGGTTTAATATCTAAGCCAATATACAATCCCGGTTCCACTGTCACCACTTGACCCGGTTCAAAGGTTTGCCAGGATTCTTCCCCATTCTTATATACCCCAGAATCATGAACATCTAACCCTAACCAATGTCCAGTACGATGCATATAGAAGGGTTTATATTTCTCCTCCTTAATAATTTCCTCGATATCTCCCGCCAGTAATCCCAAATCCATTAATCCTTCTACCAATACGCGCACGGCTGTATCGTGAAATAGATTATAAGGCTTTCCCGGTTGCACCTGTGCGATCGCGTCTTGCTGCGCCTTCAATACCAACTCATAAATAATCCGCTGTTCTTCGCTAAATTTACCCCCAATAGGAAACGTGCGGGTAATATCGGCATTGTAATACTCATAAGCACAGCCCGCATCAATCAACAGCAAATCCCCAGTTTCCATCTGGCGGGTATTTTCCACGTAATGCAGAATACAGCTATTCACCCCTGACGCCACAATCGACGGATACGCTGGACCCAACGCCCCCCGTTGGCGAAAAATATGTTCGATTTCCGCCTGAATTTGGTACTCATAACATCCCGCTTGGGCAAATTTTCGGGCATAATTATGAGCATCTACAGAAATCGCCACAGCTTGGCGCATCATCTCCAACTCAGTTGGACTCTTCACCAAGCGCATCTTCTGGAGAAGCGGATTTGTGGACTCAATCGCCATTGGACCCGTTCCCCGCTTGGGATAGGTTCTCATCAAGGTTTGCCAATGGGTGAGGATGGTTTGATTAAACTCGCGATCGCGCCCTAACTGATAATAAATCCGATCCGCCTTCTCTAAATACTGGGGTAACTTCTCATCCAGTTCCGTAATCGGATACGCCTCATCTGCACCATAGCGTTCTTTCGCCCCATCAACCCCCGTCCGATACCCCGTCCAAACTTCCTTTTCTGGATCTTTGGGTTGGACAAACAGAACAAAGCGGTGTTCAGAATGGTGCGGCGCTAACACCGCCACGGCTTCAGCTTCATTAAACCCCGTCAGATAAAAGAAATCACTATCCTGACGAAAATTATATTCCACATCATTATGCATCACCGCAACCGGGGCGCTGCGGAAGATAGCCGTCCCCTTACCAATCTGACTCATCAACTGTTCGCGGCGTTGGCGATACTCGGTTTGTGAAATCATCATTATGTTTCGCTAGCTTTTGGGTAGACAATTAACCCCAGAACTGATATTTATGGTTAGAGTTTTATTATCCTTACTCTAGTCAATTCCGGCAATGCACCAGAGAACCGCAGGAATTTGACGACCGTTTTAGGGGCATTCTACTGAAATTTACCGTTCATCGTTCCGGGTTGATTGGTGATTACCATGAACCCCGTCACTTGGTTTTTACCCAGGAGTACGTCCTCTCTTGCCAACCCAGAACAGGTGAACGGAGAACTCAATCCAGCGTAATACATCGTATTACCTAAACGCAACCATTTTTGAGGCAATTATGGCACAATTTCCCCTGCAAGACACCGATCAGATCACCCATCCCCTTGTCCAAGATACCTACGCCGAAATTCGCGCCGAATTGGGATTTGGTATAGTACCCAATTTATTCAAATCCATGGCGATTCGTCCCGAGTTTTTATCCACCACCTGGAAACAGTTTCGATCCACTATTTTAAAAGGCACTATTCCCCGCACGATTAAGGAAATGATTGGTGTGGCTATCTCCCAGGCAAATGGTAGTGATTATGCGCTGAAGGTTCACTTGCACAGCTTATCCGCACTGGGAATTAGCGAACAAGTATTACAAATGCTTGTCAGCGACTTTGATAACTGTCCCTTACCCGAACGCGAAAAAAGCGTCATTCGCTTTGGCTTGCTTGCGGCGACGAAACCCCAGCAACTCAGTGATGCAGACTATCAACACTTGTACGAGTTGGGATTAGATCAATCAGAAATCTTTGAACTGATTACCACCGCTAACCTATTTACCGCTATCAACCAATATACCGACGCGATCGCTCTAGAAATTGATACCCTATAACAATAGGGGATGAAAGAGGTTTGAGTTTTTTGGGGCGGGTTGAGGAATTTATATGGTTTGTCTCCCGTAAGTAGCCAGCAAAACCCGCTCCCAACACTAGCACGAATTCCCAAACTTATCGATAATGAATCATAAACAAGTGAGATATATAGACGCGCCGTGGCTTCCCCTATGATGGGATGAGGGATAGGAATGAGTTTTTCTTTATTTGCCAGCAGTAATCATCAGCTCGAAGCTCAGGATCGGGAACAACTCCTCCAAACTACCCGACAGTTGCTGACTCAAATCCAGGCGCTTTCATCCCGAATTTCCGCAGTTAATGAAATTGCTAATTCGATTAACCGCTCCTTGAATTTAGAAGAAATATTACAAATTCTCAGTAAACAAGCGAAGTGGTTATTAGACTTTCAGCATTGCAGTGTCTGTCTCAAAAACGACGATGGTACATTTCGCTTAATCACTCTATTTGGTTCCCAAATTCCCTGCCAGGATTGTCCCATTTGCGAAAAGAATCCAATCATTTTTGCTCTCAAAACTGGACAATCTCAACTCAATCCTCCCGATGCCAACGATACATTTTTATCTGCATATCCCTCTAAAATTATTCTGCCCCTAACTAGAGATGATCAAGTTATCGGTTCGCTAAATTTTGCCACGAGCCAACCCTCAGCCTATTCCCAAGAAGATTTACGCATCGGCTATTTACTGGCGGTGCAATTAGCTAGTGCGATTCGCAATGCTAGATGTTTTCAGGAAATGAAAAGGCTGTTGGCAGAAATGAACGTCCTTTACTCGAATCTGGAAGGAGAACGACGTAAATCTGACCAACTCTTGTTAAATATTCTCCCTGAACCCATTGCTCATGAGTTGAAAGAAACGGGAAAAGTAAAACCTGTTTATTATGATTGTGCTACCGTTTTATTTACCGACTTCAAAGGATTTACCAAAATTGCTGAACAATTATCACCGGAAGCGCTGGTTCAAGAATTAGATTATTGTTTCTCGTTTTTTGATTTAGTCAGTGAAATTTATAAACTGGAAAAATTAAAAACGATTGGTGATAGTTATATGGCAGTCTCTGGTATTCCCGTCGCCCAATCTACTCATGCTATTGACACGGTTCTAGCGGCTTTACAAATCCAGGCTTTTATCCACTGGCGACAAATTGAAAAGAGGCAGAATAATGAACCCTATTGGGAGATTCGGATTGGTATTCACTCCGGTTCCTTACTCGCGGGTGTGATTGGGCGCAAGAAGTTTACCTATGATGTATGGGGGGATACTGTGAACATAGCATCCCGAATGGAGTCATCCGCGATTCCGGGAACGATTAATATTTCCCAAGCGACATTTGATCGGGTTAAGGATTTTTTTGAGTGTGACTATCGGGGAAAAGTTGCGGCTAAAAATAAAGGAGAAATTGATATGTATCAGGTTAAACGACTCAAACCCGATTTTGCCACGGATTCTCTCGGTTTGGTTCCTAATGAGAAGTTTAATCGGATTTATTCTAGAATTTCTAGTCTAGCGGTCTAATAACCTAGTCCGCGCAGGCGGACTTTGTTTGTGTAGCAGCGATTTTAATCGCCGTTGCAAAAGGGGATAATAAAGGCGGATTTGGTATTAGTCTCAAAATTCCATCGGGGCGGGTTTAGTCACTTATGGGTTAGGTCAGAAACGATAGGAGTAAAACCCGCCCCTACACATTCAAATCAATTAATGTCGGTGATTATTACTATAATGAAATCTCGCCCCAGCCCACTGTAGTTTTTCCCGTAAGGTTTTGTAGTAGGAATTATTTTCGCGTAGAATGATAAACTTGGCATAGCAATCTGCCTTACGCACATCCACCCGTTGTCCGGGCCAAATCGGTGTTGCCATTACCCCATCCATCCACAGCTTGGTGTTGAGTTCATAATCGCCGAGGGGCCAAATGCTGACAATAGAACCCGCAGGTAGGACTAAGGGACGACTGGATAGACTTAAGGGACAAATTGGCGTTACCGCGATCGCTTCCATGCCATCATGGAGAATCGGACCGTTGGCAGATAAGGTATAACAAGTCGAACCGGTTGGTGTAGCGACAATCAATCCATCCCCTTGATACTGATCGACGACTTCTCCGTCAATTTCCATTTCTAGAATCGAGGTAATCATGCGATCAGCTGAGGCGGGTTTGACGCACATTTCATTCAGCGCCAAATAGCGATCGCTCACGGGTTCGAGATTGGTACCTGTGGCAAAGCTATGCTGGCGGGAATCCCCTTCAAATAGAAGGGCTTCGATCATCATGCGTCGCTGCACAGCATAGCGATCTTCGATAATCCGATCCCATATCTGTTCGCTCTCCTTGAACGCCTCAAAGGGTTCTGTCAGAAATCCCAGATGTCCGCCAATGTTGATCGCCAAAATCGGGATACCTGCGGGGGCTAGGTGTCGTGCGGCGGCTAAGGCGGCGCCATCCCCTCCCAGCACCACCGCCAGATCGATGTTCTGCATCACGGATGCCAAAAACACAGGATAGGGATTATCCTTGGCACTACTCGGTCCAATTAGGACATGACAACCGCGTTTTTCTAATTGGCGAGCGCATTTTTCCGCCCAAGCTTGACCTTGGGAGTCTCTGGCTTTGTGGACGATAATCACTTGTTTTAGCTGCACGGTGACCTCATTACTGACGTTTGAGAGATGTCCTCGATGAGAAAGCGATCGCACGGGTGGTTAATCCGTCTCAATTATCCATCCTTATTGTCCGGTTGTCAGAACCGGGGAATCAAATGTACGGGCGAAGCATTTGCGGAGTAAGGTGAGCGGTTTGTTGCATAACTATAGAGCGCAAATGCTTCGCCCCTACTGATTACTTTAATGGCGCGTTCTTGACAGTTTAGCTTGACAAATATCACGAGATAGAGTAATAGCTGTAATTTCTGGCTGGGGACGTTCAAAAACGGGATGATTTTTTAGGCGATCGCACGCCACTTGCAACCCCGTTTGCCAATCCTGGGGTTCTGGTAATATCCTCACATCCCACAAGCGTACTGTTTTATCCTCACTACCACTGGCAAGTCTTTCACCATCTGGACTAAACGTCAGCGATCGCACAGCACCTTGATGTCCCCGTAACGGTTCACCCCGTAACTGACCCTGAGCATTCCATAAGCGAATTGTACCATTGCCACTACCACTGGCGATCGTTTCCCCATCGGGACTAAACGCCACCGCAAAAACCACTCCCTGATGTCCTCGCCAAGGTTCACCCATTAACTCACCTTGACGATTCCATAAGCGTACTGTCCCATCTCGTCCCCCACTGACAATCCTCTCACCATTGGGACTAAACCCTAGGTCAAACACCACACCCTCATGTCCCCGGAACGGTTTACCCAAGGGTTGACCCTGACGATTCCACAAGCGGATTGTCCCATCCCCACTACCACTGGCGATGGTTTCTCCATCGGGACTAAACGCCACCGTAAAAACGACTCCCTGATGTCCCAGAAACGGTTGACCAATGGGATTACCTTGGCGATTCCACACCTGAACTGTACCATCTTTCCCACCACTAACTAGGAATTGACCGTCTGGACTCCAAGCTATTGAGGTGATCCAATCCTGTCCCAAAAACGGCTGACCTAGGGGTTGACCTTGAACCGTCCACAAGCGAATTGTACCATCCTGGCTACTACTAGCAATCACCTGTCCTTGAGGACTAAAAGCCACCCCTGTCACCTCATCTTTATGTCCGGGTAAGGATTGACGAATTAAAGGGTTCTGTCGCGTCCACAGATGAACCAAACCATCCTCGGTTCCACTGACTATGATTTGATTATCGGGATGAAAATCGACAGCCTTAACCGCTGATTCATGGTCTAAGCGATCGCGTTCTCTGGCTACTTCAATGGCTTGCCAAAGACTGGACGCAATTGGCTTATCTACTTGCTGCAATTTAGCATAACTTTGAGCCGTTGTTTCAATTGCCAGTAATAATCCCTTAATGGGTTCCACCGGGAGCAAGTTTTGCACGGTAGCCGCATTTTTATATAACTGTTCCCGTTCAGCGATTTGTGCTGTTTTATACCATCGGCTCATCGCCATCCCAGTGGTTAGACTCAATAGCGCGATCGCGATGACTAATCCTCCCCTAGCAAAACCCCGTCGCGTTCGTTTGTGCTGGATACTCTGCTGAATCAGGTCTTGTCCTAAAGGGGATAAATTGAGATAATCTCGATAATACTCTGCCTCAGTTAGGGTTAATTCCGATAAGATTCGGTTGGGTTTTCCTTGAGTTTGCCACGCAATCGCTGCGGCTTCAATTTGTTCCTGTAGTCTCATCCCGTGGCGTTTTTCTTCGACCCATTGCTGGAGTTTTGACCAATGCTGAATTAGGGCTTCGTGGGCAATTGTTACGACGGTTTGATTCCATTTCCAGGAGTGAGTGATGATTAAACCCCCATCGATTAATTGTTGCATCACTGATGTAACTGCTTTTGTTGAATGGCGATCGCCACTATCCTTGACCGCATTTGTTGATGAAGACGTTTCTTTTGTAGAGACGTTGCATGCAACGTCTCTACACAGCGCGTCTCCAGATCCCCTAACCTCTCCTTCTACTTTGCCTGATCCGGTGTTCCCAGACATAGTATGAGAGGTTAGATGCAGCGTCTCTACAGATTCAAATTGGTTTCCAGATTTTCCTTGAAAACTCAGAATTAACTCAGATGGGTCTACTTGTCGCGCCGTAACTTGACTGTTTTCACTCAACTGAATTAACGCTAAAAAAATGTCTTTGGCAATTTTTTGTTCCTTCGTCGAAAACGATTGATAAACGCGGTTTGCGTGTTTTTCTATTGCCCCTTGCAGCCTACCCCACCGATAATATTCTGCTACCATTAACCGATTCACTGGACGCCGTTGCCACAGTTGAGTTAACATAAACTGGAGTAACGGTAAACTGGCAGCATTCTCTAAATCCCAGAGGAGTTGAGTGACTAAATCTGATTCAATATCTACACCCACTTGCTGGGCGGGTTTAATAATAGCGGTTTCTAATCCTTCCTTGGTCATTGGGGTAACAGTTACCATAAGCGCCTGAATTTTTTGCACCAGTTGGGGATAATTCGCACAATTGCTTAAAAAATCTGTTCGCATCCCTATAACCAGACAAAGTTGATTCTCGGTGTGTTCTAATCCACCCAACAAACAATCAAAAAACTGTTGTCGTTCTGTTTCATCCCGACAGCAGGTAAATACCTCCTCAAATTGATCCACCACCAACAATAACCGCCGTTCTCCAGCCACTGTCCGCAGCACAATCCCTAATCCTACTCCCCCCATTTGGATCAGTTTCATGGTTTGTGTAAACTGATAGTCACGTTCGGGGTTATGGGGATTGACAAATGATCGGGCTAAATTCTCAAGGGGATGTTCACCAGGTTGAAAAATCAAGGTCAGCCATTCCTGAGTCCCTGATAACCGTTGTCCCCGTTTAAGCTGATGCAAAAGTCCGGCGCGAATCAGCGAAGATTTCCCACTCCCACAGGTTCCAATTACCGCCAGGAAATTGTTTATGCGTATATGTTCGAGGAGTTCATCTGTTAATGTTTCTCGTCCATAAAAATACTGGGTATCTTCGTTTTTGTAGTCAAAATAGGCTAAACCTTTATAGGGACAAAACCGTTCAGGTGCGCTGGGGGGTAAAGCGGGTAAAGATTCTAGATCGGTTTGACGATTACGGATTAACAGAATCGGTTTCCCGGCGTTAGCAAAAATCAGGGGAGGGGATAATTGATTAATTAAATCGGTTAGGGTATAGTTCGTCACCCAGCCAGGGGGATGGTTTCTGGAATCGAGTCCTAATAATAGAATGGACGCCAACTGACTGTAATGATTCAATTCAGTCCGATTTTTTAATTTATCCTTTTCTCCCCATCTCCCCATCTCCCCATCCCTTTGTGACTGACAGGTGGCGATAAAACAACGACTGTATCCCTGACCCCGATATCCCGGATCAGCTTGGGTGAGGTCAAACTTTTCATCGCTACAATAGCAATCTAACCAAATAATTTGCTCTCGGACTGGACTTTGTTGCAACAAATTACGCAGCCAGGACAGAGATAATCCCCAGTGACCCCGATTTGGGTTAACATCGCTGGTGGCTAAGAAACTGGTTTGTAGGTCTTGATTTTTGTAGAGTCCATAGCCAGAGAAATATAGCACAACCGTATCGGGAATTTTGTTTCCGTCTGGGAGTAAAAGTTGGACTAATGCGGTTTCAAGTTGAGTCTGGGTAACTCGAATGGGGGTAGTTGAATCGACAGGAGTGTTGAAAGCTGGAAGTCGCCTGACTTGGACATTACCGCGATCAATCAGGAGTTGCGCGATCGCATCCGCATCCTTCGCTGGTGATGTCAAGTTTTTCAGGTGCTGAGTATCGTAAGTATTAACCCCAACGATCAAAGCCTGTCGATTCATAAGAAGTCGTCAATCCCTGTCAGCAGCATCCCGTTTTCCGGGCTAACTTTAATTGATTCAGAGATTGTGCTTCTACTCAGGACAATTAGAGGAGTTACTTAGAGAATTAGAAGTTCTTTTGAATAGGGATGAAATCAGACCCTACAGGCAGGCACATTTTCCCATTATGAAGTAAGTATCCCAGAAAAACACCGCCCTTGTCAATAACCTGAATAACATTCAACCTTTAGATCCCCCGTGCAATAAACGCGAAGCATCCTCTGGCTTCCCCCTTTTTAAGGGGGACGGAAGGGGGATCTCAAGGGAAGAGGGGGATCTATAAGGGAAGAGGGGGATCTCTAATCTTGTCGCTGTATCGGGAAAGTTGAAAGCTGAAATTTGTTAACCAAGGCGCGATCGCATCAGCCTTTTTGGTTGGTTCTGGCTAACTTTAACTAATCTTGTCGTCACTTTAACGGATGCAGAAATTTCTCCCCTCGTTAGCACAATTAGCAGCGTTACTTATGAGATAAGAATAAATCAGGGATTTCACCCAATATTTGTGTTGAATAAGTATGAAATCAGACCCTACAGGCGGGCACATTTTACCATTATGAAGTAAGTATCCCAGAAAAACACCGCCCTTGTCAATAGCTCAAATCGGGATTATTTCAGTCATCTTGCACCCCTGCTATCTTAGAGGCACATCAGTTTATTGCTCAGGAACTATAGCGCTCCTCTGCCCAAGGTTCACCTCGGCGGTGATAACCATTACGTTCCCAGAACCCCGATTCCTCGTGGTCAAAAAACTCTAAACCATTAATCCACTTCGCGCTTTTCCAAGCATACAGGTGCGGTACCACTAAACGCACCGGACCCCCATGTTCTGGAGGTAAAGGTTCACCGAACAGGGTATGGGCAAAAAAGTTATCCTCACGCACAAACTCGTCCAATGTCAGGTTTGTGGTGTAGCCGCCATAGCAATGTTGCAAGACATGGGTAGCTTTCGGGTCAAGTTCCACCTGACTCATAAAGTCGGTTACCTTGATCCCCGTCCATTGCACATCCAGTTTTGACCAACGGGTCACACAATGAAAATCCTTAGTAAAATCATGTTGAGGCATTGTCATAAAATCTGACCAACGCCAAGTCTTGGGTGTAGCTAAACCCCAAACCCGAAATTCCCAGTCATCAATGTTGACTTGGGGAGTATTACCATAGGTTAGAACCGGGAACCCCTTGGTCAAGAACTGACCCGGAGGCACGCGATCGCTCTGTTCCAGTTCCGGTTTTTGGAAAAATTTTCCGATCATAGTTTAACCTCACTCAACGACATAAGGCTGCGAATCTAGAGAGTACAGAGGTTAACATGCTACCTCTGTACTCCCCCATCTGTACTCCGTCAACAGAGGTGTTCACTTGCCTTGTCCCACCCTGCACTAGGCTTCTTCTTCCTCTTCTTCTTCACTCGGATAGACAAACGTCGAACGTCCACTCAGAACTGCCTTCCCAAGAGAGAGGGCTTTCTGGGCTTCCAAGGATGCCTTGCGCCTCCAGTTAGCCCTGCGTTTGTCTCGTTTTGACTTTGATGTTTTCTTCTTTGGTACAGCCATGGTCGTCAGTTCACGAATTTTGCACAACCTTTCTATTGTATGCCAAAGCGTGGGTATTTGAAGCCAAGCCTCTGCCGGAAGCTACGTTACTGCAATGTTAAACTGAGTAAGCCAATGTAAAGATTGTACAAAGATTGGGGAAAGCTCTAGACACAGGGATGGAAAACCCCTCAAAATATAATTAGTGTAAAAAATTCTTTTCACCCTTCGACTAGGCTCAAAGCATAGTTTTGACTTGTAACTAAAAGCTGTTTTTATGGATAAGTTATCGGTTTCAAGCTTTCCTGAGCGACTTGCACCCGCCTCTACAGTATAACGTTTGACTTCCCAGGTAGCCGTACTGGTCTATGTAAAGGAATCTGCCACTCGTTTAATCGTTCACTCACTTTTTAACTTATGTTTTCCATCTACATTCTCACCCACAACGAAGAACTAGATATTGCCGCTTGTATTGAATCGGCACAGTTATCGGATGATGTCATCGTGGTAGATTCCTACAGCACAGACCACACCGTAGAAATTGCCTCCCGCTATCCGGTTCGTATCGTGCAACATCAGTTTGAGAGCCATGGCAAGCAACGAACCTGGATGCTAGAAGCTATTCCCACGAAGTATGAATGGGTTTATATCTTAGAAGCAGATGAGCGGATCACCCCTCAACTGTTTCAAGAATGTTTAGCGGCGATAAAACGCCCAAATGCGGTTGGCTATTATGTGGCAGAACGAGTAATGTTTATGGGGAAATGGATTCGCCACAGTACCCAATATCCCCGTTACCAAATGCGTTTTTTCCAAAAAGGAAAAGTTTGGTTCACCGATTACGGTCATACGGAACGGGAAGTTTGTGCTGGAGCAACGAGTTTTCTGCAAGAAACCTATCCTCACTATACCTGTAGTAAAGGCTTGAGTCGTTGGATAGAAAAGCACAATCGCTACTCCACCGATGAAGCAACTGAGACACTCCGTCAGTTACAACAGGGAAACGTCAATTGGTGGAACTTATTCTTTGGTCGCTCGGAAGTCGAACGGCGTCGAGCGCTCAAGGATTTATCCCTACGCTTACCGTTTAGACCCCTGTTACGGTGGATTTATATGTATTTCTTCCTCGGTGGTTGTCTGGATGGCAAAGCGGGAATGGCTTGGTGTACCTTGCAAGCCTTCTATGAATATTTAATTTTGCTTAAAGTCCAAGAAATGAAGCAAATGCCACCGTCTCACATGTCGCCAGCTCATCCAATGACTGTCATACCAGATGTTAAGACTTCTGAGGTATCCCATAACTATAGGATAGCGATAGTGAAAACGACGGCGTTTTAACCAGGGGATGAAACCGAGCGAGGCGTTCAGCGTAGAGACGCGCCATGGCGCGTCTCTACTTTAGTTGCGAGTCTAATCTATCCTGAAAACACTCAAACAATAGTGTAGTATAATGAGTGTTAGATACATTGCAAGGGTCGAGCAAATGTTTAGTTTAATTTACGAGTTTAAGTTAAAACCAACTAGCGCCCAAATAGCCACTTTTGAGGAATGGCTAGAACAATGTCGCAGGGTATACAACTACGCTTTAACTGAGCGCAAAGATTGGGTTAATAGCCGTAAATGTCCGGTAAACGCTTGCTCGATCAAAAGTGAATACATCATACCAGCAGATCAATCCGCGCCTAATTATTCAAGTCAATGTGAAAATTTAACCCAAGCTAAAAAGAATATCCCTGCACTAAGGATGGTACACTCACAAGTGCTACAACAGACCCTAAAGCGGCTACAGTTAGCATTTGAGGGAATGTGGAAGAATGGGCGGGGATTTCCACGGTACAAGAAAGCAGGTCGGATGCGGTCATTCGTATTTCCATCAATGGGGGTAGCCCCCATTCAGGGGAAGTATGTCAAGCTACCCAAAATTGGGCTGGTCAAGTTCAATCAATCTCGCCCAATTCCCGATGACGCAGCGATTAAACAGGCGCGGGTTGTGAGGCGGGCGTCCGGCTGGTATGTACAACTAACCTGGCAATGGAAAGTAGATGTACCCCAGATTAATTCATCGGGTACATCGATAGGGATAGATGTGGGTATTAGCCATTTTGCCGCCGTATCTAATGGGCGATTGTTCCCCAATCCAAAGCCGTTTAAGCAACTAGAAAGCAAGCTTAAATCGCTGCAAAAAAAGGTAGCTAATAAACGGTTTGGGTCAAACAATCGCGCCAAGGCACTTCTCGAAGTGGCACGACTACACGAGCGGATAGCAAACACTAGGAAAAACTACCATTGGGAGTTAGCCCATAACCTTTGTGACTGGGCTGACATGATATTTGCTGAACAACTCAACCTCAAGGCACTATCTAGAGGCTTCTTGGCTAAGCACTGCCTAGATGCGGGGTGGGGTCAATTCCTAGATATCCTTTCTCAATGTTGTGTTAAGCGGGGCAAATACTTCCAGAAAGTACCCGCTGCAGGCACAAGTCAAACTTGCCCCAAGTGCCTAAAGGAGACGGGCAAGAAAAAGCTTCGAGAGCGGGTACATAAATGCCAGTATTGCGGGTATACCCAAGACCGCGATATAGCCGCTGCTCAAGTAGTCGAGATTAGAGGACTCGTTGCCGTGGGACACACGGTGG
>NZ_JAVJRX010000023.1:0-16877 GCF_040219735.1 Coleofasciculus sp. G1-WW12-02
TTGGCGGGGGAATGGTTAGGGTTTGGATATTTCCTGTTTGAATCAGTTTAACCTGATCGGCGGTGGTCATGGTAATTCTCATCATAAAACCTGAGTCGGGGCGGGTTTATTTACATCTGGATGCAACCCAAAAGATAGTAATAAAACCCGCCCCTACACAATTTTTCCATCTCCCACTCAAAACTTACATCCATGAGTGTTTAACGCCAGGGTAATTAGGACATGAAATAAACACCGTTGATTGTTTCAATGCAGACAGACGTGTCTAACGGTTGGGGTTGTTTCTATAATAATTTGAGTCGTCTAAAGACGACTTGCGCTTTTAGCCAAGAACTTGAGTTCTTGGCGGGGGAATAAACCTGAGTCGGGGCGGGTTTATTTACATCTGGATGCAACCCAAAAGATAGTAGTAAAACCCGCCCCTACACAATTTTCCCATCTCCCACTCAAAAGTTACATCCATGAGTGTTTGCAGATTAAGACTTCTGAGCACAGAGTACACCAAACCGAATCAAACCACGCCGATACCCCCGACTCATTAACCCTAATGATAGCGCCGCTTGCACTGTACCCCAACCACTTCTGAGTAAACCCATTAACGCTTGGGGTTCAAACGCTGAATCAATGACAATATCCCAAAACGGTTCTACTGCATCTGACCAATCATCCGTGCGAATATTAGAAAAGGATAACTCACGGGCAATTGCTTTGTACTCTGGCAACGAAATCACGTAAGGTAAACAGTAAACCTGATAAATTTGCTCTAAATGCTCCTTTTCATTTGCCGTCAATTCTCCCGTGGCTGGCGTAATTGGACGATGACACCACGTCGCCATCAGAAATGTTCCGCCCGGTTTCAGGACACGGTAACATTCTGCCAGAAACCTCTGCTTATCAGGTATATGTTCCCCACTTTCTAAAGACCAGATTAAATCAAAACAGTTATCCGCAAAGGGCATATCCAAGGCGTCAGCTACCTGAAATTCCACCTCAGCCTCCAACCCCGCCTCTTTTGCCCGTTCTGTTGCTCTCGCCGCTTGTACCGGACTCAGGGTAATCCCTTGTACTTTAGCACCGAACCGTTGGGCTAAGTCTAGAGAACTCCCGCCAATCCCACACCCCACATCCAAGATGTTCTCCAGATGCTGTACTTCACCCCAACTCAGCAGTTCCTCAATTAAATCAATTTGCGCCTGACGCCGACCTTTTTTCTCGCGACCCATCGGACCATAATAACCATGGTGCATGTGTTCGCCCCAAACCTGTTCCCACAGTCCAGATGAGGCGTCGTAAAACTGCTGAATTTGACGCTGAAGTGTTGAACTCATTACTTGTCCTTTGTCTTATGTCTTAATGTCTTATGTCTTATGTTTTTACCCTTTTAGATTTTACAGTGGTTTGCAACTCAATGAACTGATTTCTTCATCAAATCCGATGCGAAAATCCATAAAAATGTGATAAAAGATTTTAAAGACTCTATCCAATTGACCCAGGGCGGGTTTTGTCAAACAGTGACAGGTAACAAGCCTGTTTAAATGCGTCAACCCGGCTCTACACTATAATTTGTCACGTCTCATGACTATTCCGCGCACGATTTGCCTCGGATTCCTAACCATGATTACCATAGGCACGTTTCTGTTAATTTTACCCATTTCTACCCAGGATGGAACCTGGACTGATCTGATTACCGCCTTATTTACCGCCACCTCGGCTGTCTGTGTCACAGGTTTAGCCGTAGTCGATACCGGCAGTTATTTTTCTGGCGTCGGTCAGGTTTTTGTCCTCGCCCTATTCCAGCTTGGGGGGTTAGGGTATATGACAATCACGACGTTTATGTTACTCTTGGTGCGTCGGCGGTTTAATTTGCGCCATAAAATAGCGATTCAACAAGCCCTTGACCTTCCAGGTTTAGAAAATAGTACGTTTGTTATTCGCTCAATTATTGCCACAGCCTTGCTTTTTGAATTAACCGGATTTTTCCTGTTGTTACTCGTATTTGTTCCAGAACATGGCTGGAATCAAGGATTGTGGCTTGCCCTTTTTCACAGTATTAGCGCCTGGAATAATGCGGGGTTTAGTTTGTTTGCGGATAGTTTAATGGGCTATCAGTCATCTATTTTGTTAATTGGGATTATTTCAGGACTGATTATCTTAGGTGGAATTGGTCAACCGGTCATTTTTGAACTGTATCTCTGGTTACGCGATCGCGTCATGAATAAGCATGAAAAACTTACCTTCTCTCTGAATTTAAAAGTGGCAACCAGTACCACACTATTCCTGTTAATCCTAGGCACAATCGCCTTTTTCTTTGTGGAGGCAAATAATCCGGAAACCCTAGAAGAATTGAGTCTACAGAATCAAGTGTTAAACGCTTGGTTTCAATCAGTCACCACGAGAACCGCAGGATTTAACGCCATTGATCTGGGTAAAATGACAGCAGCTGGTTTATTTATGACAATTGCCTTCATGTTTATCGGTGCAAGTCCAGGAGGAACCGGGGGCGGTATCAAAACCACGACGTTTCGGGTGTTGGTCAGTTGTACCAAAGCCATGTTACAGGGCAAAGAGGAAGTCTATCTTTACGAACGTCAGGTGCCCCTGAACCTGATTTTAAAAGCCATGGCGGTTCTAGTCGGTTCCGTCGGGACTGTAATTCTAGCGACTATTTTAATCGCGATCGCAGATCCCCAGGTTGAGTTTATCCAACTCCTATTTGAAGTGGTGTCTGCCTTTGCGACAGTTGGGCTATCCACGGGAATCACCGCCAGTCTCTCGGCTTGGGGAAAACTGATTTTAGTGGGAACGATGTTTATCGGGCGGGTGGGTATTTTGGTATTTATGGGTACCCTGTTGGGAGATCCGCGTCCTAGCCACATCCGTTATCCGGAGGAAAATCTACTGGTCGGATAATGCTAATCTCACCGAGGTCGAGTTATCATCAGTTAGGCTTGATTGAAGAAAGGACAACCGTGTGAGTTGGACATCTGTAGGGTTCTTGCGGAACCTGCGCCGCGAAAATAAACAATTTGCCGTCATTGGTTTAGGGCGGTTTGGGCGGGGAGTTTGTTCCTCCCTGCACCAACTGGGATATGAAGTTCTGGGAACGGACATTGACGAAAAACTCGTCAGTCAAGTCTTGACTGACCAAATCGCCGCCCACGCGGTTCTACTCGACTCCACCGATCCTAAAGCCTTAAGAGAGGCGGGAATTTTTGAGTTTGATACGGTGATTATTGCCATTGGCAACTATTTACAGGAAAGTATTATTACCACGCTCAATATCAAGGAAGCAGGAGTTCCTTATGTAGTGGCTAAAGCTTCCTCGGAAGTTCATGGTAAACTCTTAGAGCGTGTTGGCGCAGATCGAGTTGTCTATCCGGAATACGAAGCCGGTTGTGCCTTAGCGCGATCGCTGACTCAGCCGTCTATTTTAGATCGCTTTGAGCTAGACCCGCATCACAGTATTGTGGAGATATCAGTTCCCGAAGAGTTTCATGGCAAAACCGTGATGGAACTGCAACTGCGGAATCGCTATGGCTTAAACTTATTGGCGGTTGGTCAAGATGAGCAGTTTGAGATTAATCCCGCCCCCACAACTCGCCTGTTTAAAGGGTTTGCGATGGTGGTGATTGGCTCAAATCGAGATATTGAGCGTTTGCCTATTTAAAGGGAACAGTTAACAGTTAACAGTTAACAGTTAACAGGGAACAGTTAACAGTTAACAGTTAACAGGGAACAGGGAACAGGTAATGTAGGAACTCTTTTGACTACTATCCTTTCTTCTCTCACCTAGATGTGACTCGCGCCCGCCCTGATTCCCCTATCTTTCATCATTAATAATTCATAAAACTTGAATTTCATCCAATTGCGCGATCGCAACATCTGCATCCTGGAAATGAACTGATGTTCCCCAGCTAATTCCAATACAACCCGCCGCACCCGCACGACTTGCCATCACCATGTCTCCTGCTGAATCTCCCACCATCAGCGTTGCACTCGCACAAACGCCCAAACCTTCGCAGGCTTGCAGAAATAGCGCCGGATCAGGTTTACTCAATTCTGTATCAACGCCTTGTTGCAATTGAATATAAGGCTCTAACTGGTGACGTTTCACAAAGGCTTGCACCCCTGCAGTCGAAGCCGCCGACAGAATTCCCAATTTTAAACCCGCTTCAGACAGGGATTTGAGGACATCTAAACTTCCTGCAAATAACGGTGAAGTCCCGGCTGCATCCTTGAGATATCGCTCCGCTTCCGCAAAGGCATGATGGGCAATCTCCAGAGATTCTAACCAACCACGCCCCGTTTCGGCAATATAAGCCGCTGCAGCAATTTCGCTTTCCCGACGGCTACCCACCGCCATTAATCCCGTCGGATCAAGGGTATCATCCTGAATCCCAAACGCCATCAGCAAGGGTTCGCCAGTACCGGGGATTTGAGCATCAATCAAGCGCGATCGCTTATATGCCAATTCTCGCAAAAAGACTTGTGAGTCTTCTAACGTCCCATCTTTATCGAAAATGATCGCTTCTATATTCGGGAATGTCACCTCCCGACAGCGAATGGTTACCAAGGGTTACACTCCTAGAACACGGCACATCAGCTATTAGAGATCATCTTCCCATGTTGCTGATAATTCGTACAGGAGGGGGCGGAGGTGTAGGGGGAGCAGGGGAAGCAGGGGGAGCAGGGGGAGCAGAGGGAGCAGGGGAAGCAGGGGGAGCAGAGGGAGCAGGGGAAGCAGGGGGAGCAGGGGAAGCAGGGGGAGCAAGCAACACGATCAGTTTGTGTCGAACTGCTCGAAACAATAATTGGCAAGGGTTGTGGCTTAAGTTGACGCGGATGACAGACGTGCGCCCTTTTAAGTAGGTTGGTGGAAATAAACCTGGAGTTTTATGGCGTCTTGTACCCCCCAGCATAAGTAATGACACACATATTTTGATACTGGATATGATAGCCAAAAGCTACACCCGCGACTTGAAAAGCTGAATTAAAGATATTTTTTCGATGCCCGCGATCGCGCACACCATCATCGATAATTAATTGCATGATAATTTCATCTGCCCGTGCCACACCATAAGAAATATTTTCACCTGCGGTGATCTGCCAACTCCCATACCGATTCAGGCGGATAAAAGGAGTGCTGCGATCGCTACCAATATGCCCAATACTTCCTGTTTGTCCTTGATCACGAATATGATCCCTCGCCGCTTTTGACATCCCCAGAGATAGTTTGAACGGCGATAATGGACGAGTGGATTGGAGAAAATCAATCGCCTCATCAACAGCGTTTACCCCTTCAATAGTGCGTAAAAATACCTGTTGAGAAAGTTTGACCTGATTTCCCGAAAAGCGCTGTTTCCAGTTGTTTAAAAGCGTAAGATAAGACGTGGGCTTTGTTCGCACTTTATTCGTTTCCTCAATCACCCTAAATTCCAAGGGCGAGAGAATAATTGTCTGTGCTGAATTCATTGTTTATCCTTAGGTGTGGGATATCACACAATTACAATAGATCTATTGGGTTCTGGGAAAACGGCTCACGGAAGCCACCCTATCCGTACTGTCACCAAAAACCCTAATATATACTCGCTTGCTTACCAGTTTCTCAGGAACAACGCTGTGCAAATTCCTCGACTGCACCCAGACACCATCGCCCAAGTCAAAGAACGAGCAGACATTGTTGATGTCGTCTCGGAGCGAGTTGTGCTGCGAAAGCGGGGAAAGGAATATGTAGGCTTGTGTCCCTTCCATGACGAAAAGACACCCAGTTTTACCGTCAGTCCCGGCAAACAAATGTACTACTGCTTCGGCTGCGGTACGGGTGGAAGTGCGATTAAATTCCTCATGGAAGCAGAAAAACAGTCTTTCAGTGAGGTAGTCTTCGACTTAGCACAGCGCTATCAAGTGCCGATGCAAACCCTGGAACCTGAACAACGCCAGGAGTTACAGCGTCAGTTATCCTTACAAGAGCAACTGTATGAGATTGTGGCACTAGCCGCATCATTTTATCAACATGCACTACGACAACCCCAAGGACAGCAGGCGCTGGAGTATTTACAATCTCAGCGACGTCTGGATGAGGAAACGATCCAACAGTTTCAGATAGGGTATGCGCCGGCGACGTGGGAAACCCTGTACCGCTATCTAATCGAACAAAAAGGCAAACCGGTACAACTGGTAAAAGATGCTGGATTAATCTTGCCACGCAAATCAGGAGACGGCTATTATGATCGGTTTCGCGATCGCATCATGATTCCGATTCATGATCGTCTTGGGCGAGTCATTGGTTTTGGCGGGAGATCATTAGGTGATGAACT
This sequence comes from Coleofasciculus sp. G1-WW12-02, assembly GCF_040219735.1. Lineage (NCBI taxonomy): Bacteria > Bacillati > Cyanobacteriota > Cyanophyceae > Coleofasciculales > Coleofasciculaceae > Coleofasciculus > Coleofasciculus sp. G1-WW12-02. The sequence continues at coordinate 6,318 of NZ_JAVJRX010000023.1, forward strand.
TCCCAAATATCTTAATTCTCCAGAAACGCCTCTATTTAATAAAGGGAAAACCTTATTTGCTTTAGATAAAGCCTACAACGCCATTGGGGATAAGGATCAAGCCGTTGTCGTCGAAGGCTATTTTGATGCGATCGCGCTGCATCGAGTGGGGATTCAAAATGTTGTCGCCTCATTGGGTACAGCCTTAAGCCTGGATCAAATGCGCCAACTACTGCGTTACAGCGAATCCAAACAAATCATCCTCAACTTTGACGCCGACAAAGCCGGAACCACAGCCGCCGAACGCGCGATCGGAGAAATTGCCGACTTAGCCTATCAAGGACAAATTCAACTGCGGGTACTCAACCTCCCCGATGGTAAAGACGCCGACGAATTCCTTACCCATACCCCTGATGGGGCACAACAATACCAACAGCTATTACAAAATGCGCCCTTATGGTTAAATTGGCAAATTGATCAACTCCTAATAGGTAAAGATCTCAAACAAGCCAATCAATTTCAACAGGTGGCACAGAAAATCGTCAAATTGCTGTACAAATTAGAAGATATTAATCAACAAACCTATTATATTGATTATTGTGCCGAAAAGCTGAGTCGCGGAGAAGCCCAAATGATTCCTCGACTCATCCAAATTTTCCAGACTCAACTGAATAAATTACGCCAGACTCCGATCAAGAAAGATGAGAAATCCAATCTTAACCAGAAAAACTTATCAATCTCGATCGACTTATCCATTAGCGAAGAACACAGTCTACTCGAAGAAGCGGAAGCATTACTCTTACGCATTTATCTGCACCGTCCCGAATATCGCCAGACTATTATTGAAACTTTAGATACCAAAGATTTGCTATTTAGTCTTTCTCCCCACCGATTTTTATGGCAGCAAATATTAGACCTGCAAGCCGTCGCTCAACCTATCCTATCCCAGCAACCTGAAAAGCTCATCTCCTTACTCCAAGACCGCAGTATCCAGTTTCCAGAGGAGATGGTTATGGTGGAACATTTATTCCACTTAAATGAAAAGCAGTCTATTGAAGATATTATTCGCACTCCCTTAGATATTCGCACTGCTACTGCTTCTTTAGAGGTCGTGATGTGGAACAAGCACAAGCGATATTGTCTAGAGCAGTGGAAAACTCTCAATGTTGCCACTGACCCAAACCGTAAGGACTACTATTCTGAAGGAATTAAGGAAGCCTATAAACGCTTGCAAGAGTTACAGAAAATGCGTCAAGCTAACATGTTAGACATCCACAAATTCACCCCCATTTAATATGATGTCCGGAAACTTTTAAAAGCAAAATAAAGTATCGCGGGTTTGGCGACCTGTGGTAGGGTTTTTACCCGTAGCAATTTGACACAATTGTTCCTCGGCTTTGGGATCAAGAAAAGCATCGGTAAAATCAGCCCCTTCAATCGTCGCGCCATCAAACTGAGCATTGAAAGCGTAGGCACTTTCAAGCACGGCATTTTTCAAATTAGCACCGTTCAAACGCGCTTTATCTAACGTTGAGTAACTGAGGTTTGCTCCTTCCAAGTTCGCCAATTTCAGATTAGCACCAAAAAAACTGACTCCCTGCAAATCGGCATGGCTAAAATTACTTTCTCGCAAATCCGCTTGGTTAAAACTGGCATCAGTCAGCACACGCTCCGAAAAATCTGAATTAACCAAAGATTGTTTGGTATAATCCACAGCCAAAGCTGGGGCGGCGGGAAGCATTGCTATAGCAAAAGGGCTAGCGATAAACAGCCATAAGCTAACCACCCAAACTAAAATGAATCTGAACATAGTTTTGGCAATCTGTAGATATTTATTTATCCTACCAGTCAATCGTCATCAATCGCCGTGTCAAAAAGGGGGTTACTTTTCGCTCCCTTGAGTATGACGAATGACCAATGACATAAACAAATGACAAATAACAAAGGACAATTAGGAGAACAACTCGTTGCTACCTGGTTACAAGCACAAGGTTGGACTATCTTACATCATCGATGGCATTGTCGTTGGGGAGAAATCGACTTGATTGCCTACTGGGATGTAGAGGAGAGGGAAAATCCCCTATCTAATCTGGGTAGAAACCCCCAACTCCATCCCCCTACCCCCCCACCACCAAACGCTGAGTCACATATCTTAGCATTTGTCGAGGTAAAAACTCGCAGTCGAGGGAATTGGGATGCCGATGGTGGATTGGCAATTACATCCTCTAAGCAAGCCAAACTTTGGCGAACAGCCGAACTATTTTTAGCAGAACATCCCGATTTAAGTGATCTTCCTTGTCGGTTTGATGTCGCCCTGGTTCGCTACCACCGTCTTTGCCAAAGCTCACGCCCTGTTGCCATCAGTGACGTGTTACCAACTTCAGCCCCTCAATTCGGTGAACCGTTTACTCTGGGAGGATATGAGCTTATTCTACAAAACTATATCGAGTCAGCTTTCTGTTGACGAAGGGCGGGTTTTGTGGAGCACTTATCGGTAGATACTCCTTAAATGCTAAAACTCGCCCTTAGGAAGGCATGGCTTTTGTATTCGTCCCGATGTTGGAGTCTGATTGATGGGAACTCTTTACGCTAATGTTTCTGGACAGTATCCTAGTCCCATGGTAAATTGTTGGCGAAACGCTTCAATATCCGTCTTATCAGGGTGACCATGAGACACCACCGCGACTTGGTAGCGACGCATGACATCGATAGGAGATTGTCCCGTATCGAGGCTCCAAAAAGCCATTTGCAAGCGCATGTCGGGTTGGAACGGAATGCCCAATTCGCTCATGAAGGCTTGGAAGTCTCCATGTTGCTGAGGTGTGAGGGGGCTGCTCATTTTAACTTTAATTACCCAGCCATCAATTTGATGAATCACCGTTGTATATTGAACGGGAAGCTGGATCATGGAGTGGAGGTACTCGACCACTCGCAGTGTCAAACTAGCATTGGCTAAAAAATAAAGGTAATCCATAGGGCAGCTAGGCGTGGAGTGCAAGGAAGTGCTATACCTTCATTCTGACAACGGGGATCAGGAATTGGTAGGGGAAAAGCCCCCGCTCTCAACTGGGGGATCATACCCAATTTCCTTGTTTTAGTCCTTTGTCATTTGTTTTTGGGGATGAGTACCGGATGGCACAAGGTAAGTCACAGTATACAGTAGAGCTAAAACCCCGACCCGTCCCTGACCTACCCAATTTGTCAAAGATTGATGAAATACTGTACTTGACTTAAATAACCACCTATGCAAAATGACCTATTGCTTTCCAGCTATAACTATGATCTGCCAGAGAGTCAGATTGCTCAAACCCCGCTTTTCCCTAGAGATAGTTCTCGTTTGCTAGTGGTTGAGTCTCCCACTCATCATCAACACTGCATTTTTCGAGATTTACCTCAGTTATTGCGTGCCGGCGACTTGTTAGTTCTGAATAATACTCGTGTGATTCCGGCTCGACTCTACGGGCGGAAGCTAACTGGCACACCCGTAGAAGTGTTACTGCTAGAGGAACGGGAGCACAACTGTTGGTTAGCATTGGTGAAACCGGGACGACGGCTGAAAGTGGGTTCAACGATAGTCTTTGAACCGGATAAACCTGTCGCTTCGGTAAGTTATGGGGAGACTCCCCCATCATCAGACGAGACAGAAACAGCAGGACTTATAGAGACAAAGAATCGAGAGACTTATGGTTCTATGCCTCCCCTCCAGGCAACGATTATCGCTAGAGATGACGAAACCAAGGGGCGTCTATTGCAGTTTGATCTACCCAAGGGCAAGTCCTTAATCACCCTATTACCCCACTACGGTCAAGTTCCGTTTCCGCCTTACATCACCCACTCTCAAGCCACACCCGATCAGTATCAAACCGTATACGCCAAAATCCCAGGTGCAGTAGCCGCCCCGACAGCCGGACTCCATTTTACCCCTGAACTGTTGGAGAGGTGTCATCAATGCGGAATTGAGCAGGCGTCGATTACCTTACACGTTGGTGTGGGTACGTTTCGCCCGGTGGAAATCGAAGATGTGACGAGTCATCAAATGCATGGCGAGTGGTTGGAGGTATCCGCCGCAACGGTGGCACAAATTCAGCAAACCAAAGCCTCCGGTGGGCGGGTAATTGCCGTTGGTACAACCGTGGTTAGGGCTTTGGAGGGGGCGGCGGCGAGTGGGGAGTTGCAACCCTATGGTGGCAAAACCGAATTATTTATTTATCCCGGTTACCAGTGGCGGGTGGTTGATGGGTTAATTACCAATTTCCACTTGCCCCGTTCTACCTTGTTAATGCTCGTGAGTGCCTTGATTGGCAGAGAGCGACTGTTGAAGTTGTATGCTGAAGCGATCGCGTATAATTATCGATTTTATTCCTTTGGTGATGCCATGCTGATTTTGCCAGAAGCGGTTAGCGATTAAAGTGCGAACCAATCGGGGAGTGAACAAGAATCGCGGCAATCTCCTGCTTCAACGAAGTAAGCCGGAGAAGGATAGCGGACGGGCTAGGGATTGAATATCCCCTAGCCTGTCAAGTAAAAATAGGCAAATTCATGTTAAAATGTAGGGATGAAAACACGTAGAGTAACCTACAGACTTTATCCAAACACAACCCAATGTGACAAGCTCCATTGGGCTAGAAAGATGCACTGTGAACTCTACAACGCGGCAATTGCAAATCGTAGGACACAGTACAAGCGCTTTGGGCATTCTGTTTACTATTTTGAACAGCAGAATTGTTTACCTGAGTTTAAAAAGGTTTGGATTGAGTATGCAGAATTAGGTTCTCATACGTTACAAGCTACATTAAAACGTGTTGATTTTGCTTATACTCGTTTTTTCAAAGGTTTGGGTAAATATCCTAGATTCAAGGCAAAACGAAGATACAGTGGCTGGACATATCCGGATAAAGCAAGTTGGAAAGTTTTTTTCTTAGGCAAAAATGGTCATCTTGAGTTGAGAGACCTTGGCTTAAAGCTCCAGATGCGAGGCAAAGCTAGAACTTGGGGAACTCCAACAACCTGCACGATTTTCTTTAGAAACAGCAAGTGGTATGCATCAATAACAGTACAGTGTGAGCCAACTCGTCAAACAGGTACGAGTTCAATTGGAATTGACCTTGGGTGCAAAGACGCGATCACCCTGTCAACGGGCAAAAAAATTGCTAAACCAGATTTTATTAAGGAGGGACACAAAAAAGTTAAAGTAGCCTCTAAGCGTTTAAGACGCAAAAGAGCGCCTAACAGAAACAAAAAAGTTAAAGGCTCAAGACGATGGAAAAAAGAACGGAAGCGGGTTTCTAAACTCCAGAGCAAGATAGCTCGTCAACGAGAAGATTGGCTGCATAAAATAACCAGCGAGATAGTTAGCAGTAATAGCCTAATTGCTGGTGAGCAGTTAAATGTCAAGAAGATGACGGGTAAAGCTAAGAAAGGTAAACGCAAAAAACAGAAAGCCGGATTAAATCGGTCTATCCTTGATGTTGGATTTGGCATTGTTGGAGATTTATTAACTTACAAAGCGGCTGAAGCTGGCGGATTTTATGTTGAGTCACCAACTCGAACACTTAAACCAACTCAAAGATGCGCTAAATGTTGGGAATTAACACCCAAGAGCTTGGCTGATCGAGTTCACGTTTGCTCTAATTCCCACTGTAATCATGTTGAGGATAGAGATGTTAATGCTGCCCAAGTTAACGAAATTTGGGCAAGGGGTTTGGAACGAGCCTCTTTAGACGTAGAGTCGCCTAGCTCTACTGATTGCTCCAAGCATGAAGCAACTAGGGATGTTGAAACGTCAGAAACAGCGACTTCAACGCAGTAAGTCGCTGTAGTTCATATTGGCACTATTAAGATAGGAAGCTACGGACTCTTGACCTCGCACAGATTCCCTATTCAATTTCCCAATCGTCTTCTACCATGTCTAAAAACTATCACCGACCCTTTGGACTTACCGCCGCCTTATTCGCACTCAGTTTCCTGTCGGCTAGTCCCGCCTTCGCTGAGAGTCTACCCAAGCGTCAGCACAGTAAGCAGTTAGTTGAAGGGTTATACACAAATGACCTAGAAGCGGCGACATTTTTTCAACAAGGAGTCATGCGCTATAATCGCGGTGACTTCAAAGCCGCCGAGATCGCCTTTGGCAAAGCCCTACAGGAAGATCCGTTTATCCCCATGGCAAGGTATTTGCTGGGGAATGCCCTGTTTCAGCAAGGTCAGATTGACTCAGCCGCTGAACAATATCGCATGGCGATTGGTCTCGATCCTAATATGGCAGAGGCACATTACAATCTGGGCTTGATGTCATACCAACAAGGCAATATCGAGGAAGCGATTAGCGCCTATCAACAGGCGATCGCTCTTGATCCCAATTTAGCCGCCGCTCGCTATAATTTAGGCTTGGCATTAGAAGCCCAAGGTGACACGGAAGCCGCACTGAGTGAATACACACAAGCCGTTCGCCTCAATCCTAACTCCGCTGTTGCTAAGTACAATTTGGCATTACTACTCGCCAAACAAAACCAAACCGATTCCGCGATCGCGGCACTACGGCAAGCCGTTCGCAACGATCCACAATTCGTACAAGCCCATTACCAACTGGGATTGCTGCTGGCTCAACAAAATCAGATTACCGAAGCCAAAAATTCCTTTATCAAAGCAACTCAGATCAATCCACGATTTGCATCGGCTCATTATCAACTGGGTCTAATTCTTTTACAACAAGGGGATGTTGAGGAAGCCATTCGCCGATTTGATTGGGTAACACGGCTAGATCCTGACAATGTGGATGCTTTGCGCCAATTGGGAGCCGCACTGATTAAAAATGGGGAATATGAGCGGGCGATAACAGCACTTCAACGAGCCGTAGAACTTGATTCTTACGATTCGCTGGCGCACTATAATTTAGCCGTAGCGCTGCATCGAAATCAACAGTATGATCAGGCTATTGCCGAATATCAACAAGCCATTCTGCTCAATCCAAAACTATCACTCGCGTTTTACAACCTAGGAATAGCCCTCCAGCAAGTTGGACGGGGACAAGAGGCGGTTTCCTTCCTCTTAGAAGCCAGGAATTTGTTTATTGAAGAAGGCAATTTGGAGAAGATTGATGCCGTTGACCAATATCTAACACAACTCAACATCTCATCGAACCCATTGCCCAATTCACTCCAGCCAATGCCTGCAATAACTGAAGAACCCTAGTGAATGGCACGCTCCAGTCAGTCCTGAACTAAAGTCCTCTAACACAAGCCGCTCCGTGTCTACGCCCTCCGAGTAATCTGCTAATACCAAGTTGCACCTCAAAGAGGTAATCTGTCATGGTTCACGAAGTTTTAACCAGCTTGACTGGTGACGCGATCGCGTCTATATTTATCTTGACATAATGCTTTTACTGTGATTGGAATAGAGCAACAAGTTTAATGGTCTCCTGGGCAACTTCCCCCAATCTTGCCTACAATTGCACAGGTGAGAGGAAAGATTCCTACACCAGATAGTTTTGCTTGCGCTAAGTCTTATTGTTATATCAAAACTGCCAGTACCTTGGAGTGTCATTCATGTCCATAGAATCCGCTATCAGCGAAGCTGCAATTGAGCAGAATCTGGAACAATTTCTCTTGGTGCTGTCGGTGTCTCTCAGCGTCGCCACAGTTTCCCGGATTTTTCCCTGGTTCCGTAAAATCCCTTATACCTTACTTCTGGTTATAGTCGGCTTAGGCTTAGCCTTTGTCGATGTGCGCCTGGTGAACCTATCCCCGGAACTGATTCTAGAGATTTTCCTCCCCCCCCTACTCTTTGAAGCCGCCTGGAATATCCGCTGGCGGGATTTGCGGCGAGATTTAATCCCCGTGATTCTGTTTGCGGTGGTGGGGGTAGTGATTTCGGTGCTGGGAATTGCCTTTACCATTACCCAATTCACAGAATTACCCCTTGCGATCGCATTATTAGTCGGCGCGAGTCTAGCCGCAACTGATCCGGTATCAGTAATCGCCCTATTCCGGGAACTAGGTGCGGATAAACGCCTAAAAACCCTCATGGAGGGGGAAAGCTTATTTAATGATGGTGTCGCCGTCGTCGCCTTTCTATTATTAGTCGGTATTCCCCTCGGTACGCAGAAATTTTCCCTATCCACCACATTTGCCCAATTCTTTACCTTTGTCGGAATTGGTATCGGTGTCGGTTGCTTAATCGGGTTTGGTATTTCCTTTCTCACCCAACGCTTCGATTTACCCCTCGTCGAACAATCCCTGACGTTAGTCTCTGCCTATGGCACCTACCTGATTACCGAAGAACTCGGCGGTTCTGGAGTAATTGGCGTAGTAACTGTGGGGTTAGTTCTGGGAAACTTTGGTTCCCGGATTGGCATGAACCCCCGCACCCGCTTAATTGTCTCTGAATTCTGGGATTTTCTGGCATTTTTTGTCAACTCAATTGTCTTTCTCCTCATTGGTGACCAAATCGATTTTCCCCGCTTGGGACAAAACCTAGACTTAATTGGGATTACCATTGGAGCCGTTCTCTTCACCCGTGCTATTTCAATTTACAGCTTAGCGACGATTAGCAATGGACTAGTCAAGTCCAACATTGGTTGGCGACAGCAAACGGTGTTGTGGTGGGGCGGATTACGGGGTTCGGTTTCCATTGCCCTAGCCTTAAGTGTTCCAGTGAGTTTGGAGGGACGACAAGATATTATTGTTACGGTTTTTGGCGTGGTACTCTTTACGCTCTTAGTTGAGGGGTTAACTACCCAATTCCTTCTGGAAAAACTGAATTTAATTGGGGATCAACCCGTGCGTCAGAAATATTTTGAGGCAATCGCCCGTCGTGTTGCACTCAATCGAGTAAAAAACTACTTAGAGTCAGCAACGACTAACGACGAAATGAATTCAGAATTTTGTCAGTACCAGATAAAACTTGTTGATGGTCAACTCGAAACCATTCAAAGCGAGGTTGAGAAATTACTCCATCACCATCCCCAGTTACAAACCTTAGACATGGAACAACTGCAAGAACAAATGGTCAATATCGAGGCGGATACCTACGCTGAATTTATCCGTGCTGGACGTTTAACCGAGAACCTCTCACCCCTACTACAGGAAGCCTTAATTGAAGCTGATGAAAGGCTCATTGAGAATGAATGATTGAGACTGAATAATAGTAGAGACGTAGCCGGCTACGTCTCTACACTGACGTTACTAAATCCACCCCCACCTTTATTGATCAGATAAATCCTCTTCTATTGTCCCCAAGCTCACCACTTCATCCGCCTCAGTTGCCAGTTCCAGTAACTTAGCGGCTGCCAGTAACCTGGAGCCTTCTGAATCGCCAATTGCTTGCATCGCCACAGAACGGGCTCGCAGACGAGCCGCTAGGGCATGAACAACAAGCTCCCAGGAGTCGTCTCCTAGCTGGAAGATGTGATCAATCAGGGTTTCAATTGGGTCATTGGTCATGGGTTAATTCCTCAATCGTCATAGTTTAATGTTTTCAATTTCATCAATTTTGGGGATAAACATAAGAAAAACCACTAAATATCTTAAAATAATAAGTTTATATCAATTCACGATGAGAATGCTCAAACTAAGACTTTTTATCTTAACGCTATTATTCTTGATTTGTTGCTGCCTTCCTGCTCAAGCAGAAAATCTGCCAGCACTTGATCACAGTGGCGTTGAAACTCAACAACCAATCCAGTCGCCGTTAAAGTCGTACTTCCTGAACGTTTTAGCTGGGGGATCGCGACGATCAATTAAGCTTGATTCACCCGCAACGCGACTGATTATTTATTCTCAGCAAGGAGAAATGCCGATTCGATGTGGGGATGGGATGAAAACCTACGATTGTATCCCCGGAAATCCACTAAAGATTCAAGTTGATCCCGCTACACCCATTGAAAAATTTTGGGCAGAAAATCTTTATGAGAAACCTGTGCGCTTACGCATAGACGTTCTTGAAGAAGCCAGCAGCCAAGAAGCAGAAAGCCTAACCGACAGCCAGGAGATTAATTGGGGGAGCTCGGACGTAATGAACCGATCCGATTTGATGCCAGTTTATCAGCCCAACGGGTAGTTTCAGGTAATCGATATTTAGGAGTGCAGCGCAGGACATAATCAATCGCGGTGGGTAAGCTGATCCGATGACCCGGAGAGACATACAAAGGCTTCACTCCAGTTCGCGATCGCACGACAGCACCAATCACCTCTCCCCGATGTCGCAGAGGTTGCCAATTCCCCTTCTGTGGGGGTAATTCCTCGTGCTGACCAATTAATCGGGACTTAGCCACCCCAATCGTGGGCACCGTAATTAATAAGCCTAAATGACTTGCCAGACCAAATCGGCGCGGATGGGCAATTCCTTGACCATCACACAAGATTAGGTCAGGAGTTATCTTAATCTGGGATAAGGCATCAAGTACGACGGGAACTTCCCGAAACGATAGAAACCCCGGTATATAGGGAATCCCTAAGTTGTAATGTAGTATGGTTTTGTAGTATAGGCTCAATTTAAGACTGACAGCGATTTTCCGGCAAAGCGGACTACCAGCCGCGCCTTGATTATCTTTTACGATCTTAAAACTAAATTAGTTGGCGCGTGCTG
>NZ_JAVJRX010000024.1:0-4293 GCF_040219735.1 Coleofasciculus sp. G1-WW12-02
CTGGTACTTACTCTCTGTGATTATCATTCTCATTTACCTTTTTATTCTCAATAAACCTGTCAATAAGCTCTCATCTTTTTGAAGCTTGAGGGGGAAAATGCTTTGTCTGTCAAGCTTTTGAGCTGCTTGTCACCCCTTCAGAGTCTCGACATACCGTAGCAAAGCCTGAACGGTATGTTTAGCACCTCCTGGCAGATTCTCTTGGTTTAGACACCAATTAGCAAAGGTTCTAAATTCATTGGGTGATTGAGATAGTGCAGTCTGTCCGGAATCGGGTAATGAGAAAGACTTCAGACTGATAGCTAGTCCTAAACTCAGCAGTTGAGATAATTGTGTAATTGTTCTATTCATTATTTATACCTAAATCATTCCCTATCAGTTCCTGTGCGTAACTGAACTCTCATAAGTAGTCAGGAACGGTTGCACATCGCTCTTTTTCGGGGATGGATGAAAGTATTTGGCTGGCTCGATGAGCGATCGAGATTCATCCTTAATTCTAGCTTTTATAGAACGTTACTGGAATGGGACTGATCAGCCAGAAGAACACGCGATCGCTGCTTTTGATTTTCAGTCAGACCAATGAGGTAACAGCCAGATCGTTTTGATAAGCTCTCATGCATTTAAATTGGGTACTAGTAGGGAGCAAGATGCTCCCGTCTCCTTTGGCTTCCCCGGAGTAGAAAAAGCGAAGTAACTTCTGGTCTCCCCCGTGCAAAAAAAGCTCCCGCATCCTCTGGTCTCCCCCATGAAACAAAAAGCGAAGCAACTTCTGCTCTCCCCCTTCTGAAGGGGGACGGAAGGGGGATCAGTCTTAATTCCTTGCTATATTGCCAAATCGGGCGAGTTACAGGGTGATCGCACGACAAACTCCCCGCAAGGATATGTTGCACTCCCGCCCTTTTTGTCAAGATTAATGTAGCTGAAGAAAAAGGTTGCCAAGCTGTTTTAAACTGGCAAAGAACCTACTCTTGTTCTGTCGCCCTCTCTGATGAGCCGAAGTTTCCCCCTGTCTAAACTCTCCCGGACATTTTCTTGGGCATTACTGATCGTGATTGCGATCGCGGTGCTGTTAAGGGTAATTAACCTAAGTAGCCGAGAATTTTGGTACGACGAGGTATTGTCCCTGCTGCTGTCTACGGGTCAAAAAACTTCCTATTCCACGCCGAAGGAGTTGCCTGTTACCTTAGCCGACTATACACCACTGCTAAGTTTACCTGTAGAAAACGGTATCGGTGCTATCCCAGCCACCCTGAAAAAATTACTCCAAGGATTAGCCGGTGAACCCCATCCGCCTCTATTTTTTCTGGGTCAACATCTTTGGTTGCGACTGTTCGGTAATAGTGTCGCCGCCACGCGCAGCTTGGGCGCTCTATTCAGTATCGGTGCAATCGGTAGCGCCTATGGTTTAGGTCGTCGTTTGCTGGGTCATCAAGGGGGCTTGTTATTAGCTGCTCTTTTAGGCACTAATACTTATTATCTCTTTCACTCGCTCAATGTACGCATGTATGGTCCGCTGCTGCTGTGGGTGATTCTCAGTGCTTGGGCGGCGTTAGAATTGATTGAACCCAAAAAGACGTTTCAGGACAAGGAACACAAGGATAGTGAGAGTACGGGTAAATACACTAAACTCTTATGGAATCTGGTCTTCATCGGTTCAATCGCCGCAGGTTTCCTGACTTTTTATTACTTCGCCTTTTTTATTGCCGCCTTGGTTGTCTTAGTTTTATGGTTAGATCGGCAACATTGGTGGCAACATGGACTACGGTTTACGGCGGGGATCACATTAACGATTCCCTGGGTATGGTGGGGAACCAGACAACAGCTACGGAATGCTGATTTAGAGCGGTTTGGAGCAATTCAAACCTGGATGGAAACGGTGTGGAAACACCTAGAAGGGGTGATACAAACCCTAGGAATTCATTTAGTATTGGGAGATTGGGCTACCAGTTTGCCCCTGGTGAGTACTACTGTCGCTGGGGTAGGCGCGATCGCACTCCTAGTTGTCTGTAGTATAAGTCTGTGGCGTCAGCATCACTACCGGGTTTTGGGTGTGGCGTTGCTCTTGGGGATTTTTCCCCTTGTCTTGGCGTTAACGATTGATATTCTCAAAGGTCAGTTTACCGTTGGCTTTGGCTGGGGGCGATCGATGATCTTTATTTTACCCGGATGCCTGCTCTTAATCGCCGCTTGGATTGAGCGGACAATGGGAAAATGGCGACCCCTCGCCGCCGCTTTAGTGTTAGGGTTCTATCTGGTGCTCAGTATCGGGGATTTCACATTACGCGATCGCAGGATGTTCCATCAAATCGCCGACATCATCGAGCAAGAACCCAACACTCCCACCTTAATCGTCATGAACTCTCAGGCTTGGGGTCACGTCCTCCGTTTGGCATATTATATTCCCTCAGATCTGCCCGTAACCTTACTGGCGCAAGCCCCCGCGAAATTGGCTCCGGTGTTAGAGAAAACCTTGAATACTCAAACGGGCAACTTTTCTCGCGTCATTTGGTTAGATAGCGGCGATCCCGTTTGGTCAAAACCTAAAACAGAAGCAGAAAAACTCAAGTTTCAACAAAACATCCAAACCACTTTAAAATCCCAATACCAATTGATAGAAACACAGCCACTGGTGGGAACAATGGAAGAAGACCAATTCACCGTTCACCTCTATCAACGTTCTGAGTAATGAATGATGAATTCTCAAATCAGTCCTCTATCTGATCAAGCCGCTTGAGTCAAAATTGAACAACAGCCCATGAGTATCAATCCCGCGAATTCGCTGATCTCTGTTCCGTCCGGTTCGTTTGTAGTTCCGGATGTAACCACTGTCTTATCCACGGAAGAACGTCCTCTGCGATTTTCCCTCATTATTCCCACCTACAAAGAAGCGAAGAATATTCCCCAGATTGTTGAACAATTAAGCCGATTACTCGATTCACAACTGGCGGGGGATTATGAACTGATTGTCGTAGATGACAATAGTCCAGACGACACCTGGAAAGTGGCGCTGGAACTCACGGCGGATTATCCTCAGTTACAAGTCATGCGGCGGATTGATGAAAGGGGGCTGTCTACCGCCGTGATCCGAGGATGGCAAGTTGCGCGGGGAGAGGTTTTGGGTGTGATTGATGCTGATCTCCAGCATCCCCCAGAACTGTTATTGCAGCTATGGGGTGAGATCCAACGGGGAGCAGATTTAGCCGTTGCTAGTCGCCACGTTGAAGGCGGTGGCGTCAGTGATTGGAGTATTATCCGCCGATTTTTATCTCGTGGCGCTCAGACCATTGGGTTAATCCTCTTACCAGGTGTTATCGGGCGTGTTTCTGACCCCATGAGTGGTTATTTTATGGTGCGCCGTCAATGTTTAGTCGGTCGCCCTCTGAGTCCTCTAGGGTACAAAATTTTAATTGAAGTCTTGGGTCGAGGAAGAGTCCCTTGGATTGGGGAAGTGGGTTATGTCTTTCAAGAGCGTCAAGCGGGTGAAAGTAAGGTTACTTGGAAACAGTATGTAGAGTATTTACAACACTTACTGCGCTTACGTTTATCTCTAGGACCCATTGGTCGATTCCTTCGCTTTGGTTTGGTCGGCTTCAGTGGAGTGTTTGTGGATATGACGATCTTTTATCTGCTGCGAGAGCAGGTAGAATTGGGACTAACGACCAGTGCTGTTCTGTCAGCCGAAGTCGCGATTCTCAACAATTTCTTGTGGAATGATTTATGGACGTTTGGCGATATTTCTCGACATCAACGGGGATGGCGCAAGCGGTTTAAACGATTTTTGAAGTTCAATGTGATCTGTTTAGCTGGACTCTTTCTCAATGTTTCGCTCGTGAATTTGTTGTTTAATGTTTTTGGTATTAATGAATATGTTGCCAAGTTAATCGCGATCGCGGCGGTCACGGTATTGAATTTCTGGCTCAATTTCAAGCTGAGTTGGCGCGTAACCGATGTGCGACGGTAATTGACTACCGATTTGACCTCTCCCTAAATATTCAAAATTCTCGGACTTGGTCGGGGCGGGTTTAGGTCAGTTAGTGCTTTGAACCGCAGCGTTATTGGTAAAACCCGCCCCTAAACATTCAAACAATTGACGCTCCCCGCTCTTGCATAGGCGGGGATTCTGCTGACAGAGCAGGCTGTGGAAGTTGCCATAATCTAACTCTCGCTACGGTCGTCAAACACCGTCTACCCAGTCGGTTTAGGTCAATACCTAACTTTCTGGCTACTTTTCTTAAAATATTAGCACTGCCGTTTAAATCAGCATTTACAATTGTGCCATTTCCACTACGGTAC
>NZ_JAVJRX010000025.1:0-6338 GCF_040219735.1 Coleofasciculus sp. G1-WW12-02
TCAAGCCATCCGTTTGTGAAAGGGCTGATTCCATTAGATAACCTTGCCTTGACTCTCCGCTGTCGCTCCGATTCAAGACAAAAGCTAAGAAGTATCAGGAGTAATATTAGTAAAACTTATCACCATAAATCCCAAAGAGCCTGACTTGTTTACTGAGCATTTGCTTGTGAAACCAAGGCACTATTGTAGTAGCTGTTCCCTGGGCGCGACTTGATAATGCCTGAATGCCATCAGCACACCATTCATAGATGAGGGAAAACTGACTCTGATCATCTGAGTATTCAAAAATGCAGCTCCGTTCGACGCCGATGAATTGCGCGATCGCTTTCAGGGTAAAATTAATCGCTGTATCTACATCTTGATCAATAAACTGTCGGGAAATACTACTAAGCAAGCTATCAACTTGAGCGCGACGCTCAAGGGCGGCTTCTGTTTGCTTGCGTTCAGTGATATCGCGGGATACACCCAGCAGCACAACACCACCACTGAGACTATTGACGATGGAGGTGTGACAACTCAACCAGCGCCAGCTTCCGTTTTTGTGTCTGACTCGCATCTCAGCCCCCGACTGTTTTCCCAATGCCAATGTTTTTTGCCAATCGCTATAGCAAATCTGGAGATCGTCAGGATGTATCAGCGCCGTCAAATGTTTACCTTCTATTTCGGTAGCGGTGTACCCTAAAATTTGGCTGATATTCGGAGAAACGTAGGTATAGACGCCCTCCGAGTTGAGCATAAAAATAATGTCATTGACATTTTCAACAATGGTGCGAAACTTTAATTCACTCTGTTGTAAAGCGTCTTCGGCTCGTTTGCGATCAGTAATGTCGCGAAAGCTCCAAACTCTACCCACAACCTCAGTTCCCAGACGCTGAGGGCAGGAGTATCGCTCAAATACTCTGCCATCTTTAAACTCTAATAAGTCGCAGGTACTGGCTTCGGGTATGGCGTATAATTCCCTGACTCGCTGGATAAACTCATCTGGATTTTTGAGTTGGTTTGCCAGATACTGGAGCCGTTTATCTCGGCTGGGTTCTGCTAAAACTTCGGGTGGAATAGACCACATTTCTAAGAAGTTTTGATTGTAACTGACGATATTGCCTGAATAATCGATCGCCAGAATACCATCTTGAATCGATTCAAAGATAGCCCAGAGAAGAGACAGGGAGTTTTCTAGGGCGGCTTGAACTTCTCGGCGATCTGTGGTATCTGTACCGATTGAGAGAATTTCAACCAGATTGCCCTGTTTATCGAAAATTGGTTTATTTGCCCAGACTATCCACACCCGCTGACCATTTTTGCGAATGTTTTCATTCTCGTTGAGCAAATAGTTTTCTGGATGTTGGCAAATATCAACCATTAACCTCTGCAAATCACGCCCAGAGGTTTCAGTTTGGGGAACAATCGTACCCACAACATTACAACCCACAATTTCCTGAGCATCGAAGCCTAAAAAACGCTGACCATACTCATTTAAAAACAGGATAGTTCCCTGATGATCCCAGCGTAAAATAATACAATTAGCAGTTTGTACCAAATCCCGGTACTGAGCTTCGCTAGAGAGCAGGGCGGCTTCTGCCCGTTGGCGTTCTGTGATATCCTGCTTTTGCTGGGTAATATTCTGAATAACTAGCACAGTCGAGCTAGCGCCTTGTGGGGTTGTCACAGAGTGTCCAGAGATTTGCAACAGTAAGGAGCGATCGCCTTGCTGAAATTCATAGGCTGTGGTTTCATACTCTCCATGTCGCGTCATCACATCGGGATACGACTCTCGAACAACGGATTGTCCAGCCTGAATTAGGGGTAGCAAGTCAATCAAATTTGAGCCGAAAACGTTGTCCTGTGGTCGGTTCACCAAGCTAGAGAAGGCTTTATTGCTCCACTGGATCTGTTGGTCTTCATTTAAGAAGACAACGGCGTCGGTGATTACCTCCAGCGCCGCTTCCATTTGGCTTAAGGTTGTTTGTAATTGGTCAACCCAATTAACTAACTCAGCGATCATTCAATCATTTAACACATTAGTGTTGTCACGCTGAATCATACCTCACACTTCACCAACCCGATCCCCGATTTCTCCAAGAAATCGGGAATCTATATCATCGGTTACATCAATGATGGCTGGGAACCACAGGGGGTAATGCACCCGTTCGGGACACAGGCGCCGCCATTTTTAATACCTTCTCCATCAGCCATGGCGCAATCCGACTACACCACACGGCTAAATGACTTTGCCATCCCACCAGGATTTCTGGTGAATCTTTTTGCAGTCCCGTGACTAGGGCTTTGGCTACCTGCTCAGGTGTCATTGGCATGACCCAGCGGAATAGCTGTAAACCTCGCACCATATCAGTATCCGTGAGAGAGGGGAGCAAGGCAATCACCCGGATATTATAGGGTGCTAGTTCGCCCCGCAACGCTTGAGTGAAGCCTAAAATCGCAAACTTGGTGGCGGAATACGTCGCCATCGTCGGCGCGGCGACTTTACCCATTAAACTGGAGACGTTAATAATGATTCCTTGGCGTTGAGCTGCCATCCGTTTGGCAAGCAGACGGGTAATCGTGTATAATCCCATCAAGTTAATGGCAAGCTCTTCCTGCATCTGAGGCAGTTTAGCTCTCAAAAAAGGAGTTTGGTGGGCAATTCCTGCACAGTTAACCAAGATGTGAACAGGTCCGTAAGTGCGCCAAGCGCGAGCAATTGCCACATTGACTTCTACCAGTTGGGTTAAATCTAACGCCAAAATAGCGACTTCGACTCCTAAATTTTCAATCTCCGTCGCCACGGCTGCTAAACGTTGGCGATCGCGTGCGACTAAAATTAGGCGCTTAACGCCAACTCTGGCGAGTTCGAGTGCGATCGCACGCCCAATTCCCCGCGATGCTCCGGTAACCAAAGCAGTCTTTCCTTGAATATTCATGGCAAAAACCTCAATCTTGTTGAGTCTCACTCGGCTTTTTCCGATTATTCATGCTCAGGGGTATATAACTCCTCCTAACCGCCTCAGCATGAGATGAGACATAAGTAATCAGAACTTATTTCTGTGGTTGCACTAAAACATTGAAGAGTAGGACATATTTCACCATTCGCCATTTTTTGAATGAACTGGCGAATTAGTTGGTGGTGAAACAGTGATCAAATCTTTGGATTAAACGGGTTCTATGAAAAGCTGACCCGTGAGTCGAACATGATCTCCAGTCATGCTGTATCTACAAAGAGTGAATCGTAATGATAGTTCTGCAAAGGAACTCGGTGAATGTGGAAGCGTTAATTGTTGATCGAGTATCCCAGAACTATCCGGTCGGTAATTAGCCAAATTAGCCAACCACCTGACAGCCAAAATAAACGCAGTGTTTATGCAATTAGCCTCCTCTAGACGAGCTTCTACCAGAAACGACTCATTACGCATACATTAGCAATTCTTTCAAGACAATGGCAATATTTTTTAATAAATTTCTCGTAATATTTCTTTACAAAGATTGAAAGTCCTTCCCTGATTGACTCCTAGCTGTCTTGAGCCTTCGCGAGTACAATGAACAATCAACAATAAACCATCAACCCGAATCAGGGTGTCTATCTTAATCATCTTGGCTGAGGTCAGCCTTGTCCTAGTTCTGTTCTCTCTCGTGAACTAGCTGGTGGGCGTCATCTTCCATCAGCTCATGAAGGTGTCTTGGCTCAAGCAGAGAAGCCAAACTCTGCGCCGGAACATCCGGGGTATTTTATGGTGTTTCACTTTGTCTGGCGGTTATTGGGTCAATGGCTGGTTGTTGTACTGAGGTGAAGACTTAACTCGAATAGCACACTCAGATGAGGCTGGTGGGCATTGCCCACCCTACGATATATCAAGGGTTTCGGCGATCCAAAAAGGCAAATTAGAGAGTGCCATTCGACTTAACTCAATACACATTCATCTTGCTCCGAGGTATTTAATTATCTAAAGATGCAAATAGACTCTGGTTCTATAGGACAATTTGAGTCAGTAAGTGGATTACCACTGAGGTCGAGTCCAGAAAGATTGGTGAGTCCGGAGAGGGGGCTGATATCTTTTATTTGATTATTCCGGAGATTGAGATCAGAAAGATTGGTAAATCTGGAGAGGCTATCTACATCTTCTATTTGATTACCACTGAGATTGAGCTGAGAAAGATTAGTGAGTCTGGAGGGGGAGCTTAGCTCTCTTATTTGATTCTCACTGAGATCGAGTTCAGCAAGATTGGCAAGTCCGGAGATGGGGCTTATATCTGTTATTTTATTACTACCGAGGTCGAGTTCAGACAAATTGGTTAGTCGGGAGAGGGAGCTTGTGTCTGTTATTCGATTACTACCGAGGTCGAGTTCAGAAAGATTAGTGAGGCTGGAGATGGAACTTATATCTGTTATTTGATTACTCCCCAGGTCGAGTTCAGAAAGATTAGTGGTAAGGATTCAGGGGTCGTGGAAATCCGATGAAGGGGGAAGGCTTCGCCTCGTTTTGGCTATGAGTCGAGTACAGCAGTTTGGCAGAGGCGAAGGCTTGCCCCTTTTGCTCCGGCACGGAGAGAACTAACTGAGTGGGGAAATCGCAACGATGGCGCTCTAGTAACACAAAGTCTGCTTTAATATAAGGTATGTGAGTGCTGTTGCCATGAAGCCCAAACTTGACCCAAACCAACTCAAACAGTTGCCCACCGAAGAACTCGTTGGATTGCTGGTGCAGCAACAGCTTGTAATTGAGAAATTGCAACAAGAGATAGAAAGGCTCAAAGCTATCCAGAAACTTGATAGTCAAGCAAGTTCAAAGCCCCCTTCAACGGACTTGCTTCTCAAACCGGAAAAACCAAAACAGCCGAGGGACAAGAGCGCTGGCGACAAGAGTAACAGTAGTGGGGACAACAGTGCTGGCGCAAAGAGCGACAAACCGAAACGAAAGCCAGGAGGACAACCAGGTCACCCAGGTAAGACCCGGAAAGGTTTTGGGCGAGTCGATAGATACTCCATTCTCAAACCCCAAAAATGTACGAGCTGTGGCTGTGTAGAATTTGAGGAAAATCCAGTATCAGTGCAGCGCCAGCAGGTGGCCCAACTGGTAGCGCGTCCGATTGAAATAGTGGAATACCAGAGGCAAACCTGCCGTTGTACCTGTTGTGGTCAGCTCACAGGGGCAGCTTGGTCAAAAGACATCGTGCCCGGACAAGACTTGAGTGTGAAATTGCAAGCATTACTGGTGTGGTTGGGCAACTATGGACATCTGTCTTATGAAAAGCAGCAAGAACTACTGTGGGAACTGGGTAAGATTGAGATAGGGGTAGGAACTCTTAATGCCACAAATGCTCGGATGGCGGATGCGGTGAAGGAAAGCGTTGACGGCTTACGAGAGTGGATTAAACAGCAACCGTTAGTCCATGTGGATGAATCTCCTTGGCCAGTGTTGGGTCTCAAAGAATGGTTGTGGGTGAGTGCGACACAAGAGTGTTGTTTGTTTCATCCAGGTGATACCCGCTCACGAGCTGAACTGATCCAACAGTTGGGGTCTAGGTTTGATGGTGTAATCAATAGTGATGATTACAGTGCCTATAATGGCTACGAGGTCAAAGCACAACAGAAATGTTTAGCTCATCTTTTACGTCACTTCAAAAAAGTCGTGAAATTGAGCCATGGTAATAATCCAGCTTTAGGGCAAGCGTTCATTGAACTGATTGAGGAAGCCTTTGCCCAGCATCGACAATGGCGTCACACTCAAGACTCTAGTTCTTTCTTTACCTGGGCGGCCTCTTTTAAGCTGCGAGTTGCGCTGACTATACAAGAATGGATAAGTACAGCCGGATACGAGTCGGGCAAGTTACTACGTTCTTTACGGGATAAAGCCCAGCAATGGTGGTACTTCCTCGACCACCCAGAAGTGCCACCGGACAATAACCTGGCGGAACGTTCTCTGCGTTTGGCGGTGACAAAACGTAAAGTCAGTGGCGGGTCTCGCTCAATGGAGCGATTTCAACAGACGGCAGACCTATTGAGTGTGGTACAGACTTGTCGGCGACAAGTACGGTCGGTGATTGAGTTTTTTCAAGCTGCATTGATGGCTCAAACCGAGTCGGGGCAATCTCTATCATTATTGCCTGAACCTGTCCCTTGAAACCCAGTTGTCTGTGTTCCAGATTAAACTCGACTAGGTTGGACACTGGCAAGCCCAGGCTCCATTCCGACCCATCATCCATCAAACTGTCTCAGGCAAGACCTATTTTGGGAAAAGAGCCTGGGCGCACTCGCCGATGTGACTGAATTTCCTTTTCCACATTACTTTGGAAAGGCTCGTACACCCAGGCTAATTGATGAGCCAAACACAGACCTGAATCCTTAC
>NZ_JAVJRX010000026.1:0-10540 GCF_040219735.1 Coleofasciculus sp. G1-WW12-02
ACTATAAACGGACGTGGAGAGGGTGTAAGACCTCATTTGGAGGCAACCTTCAGCGAAGCGTCAACCCCAATCAGCGACCACCCCTAAAAAGGTGGCGTGGTGAGGAATCCCCCGCGCTCTTTAGCCGGGGGAGGATGTCAAATTTCTACATACCCCAAGACGCTTCTTGCAGCGCATCTCTACTTATAGCAATCGCCATAGCGGTTAGGACGCATCATTTGGTTCCAGACGTTGCATGCAACGTCTCTACAACGGTTCGGAAATTCCTCATCAATGTGTCTACTGCTATACAGCAGATTTGGTGGTTGATGAGGTACACTCATCTAAGCAAGATCCCCGACTTCGTAGAAGTTGTCGGGGATCTGTTTGTGTAGAAAAACCAAAGTGATAGCACAAAACTGCCTGTTCAAAGGTATCTTTTGTTGCAATTTTTGCCTCTGGCAATTCAGGTGAATCGGCAGAAAACATTTCAAATAAAGAGTATCAATCTACCAAAACCATCTTAGGCGCAAGCACTAACTCACATTCTGATTCAATCACCTGAGTAATACCCAAAAATGTCCCATTTTCGTGATAAACTCGTCGGATATTGCCAGCAGAATCAGTCGAGGAATCTTGATCGGTCATATCCTGTTGATCTAAACCGTGATCATTTCCTTGCTCATTACCCTCTCCCTTGTGATCTGTGCCTTCTGCCTTTTGGATAATACGTTGACCCTGACACCAACGACGAGCATCATCTGCTGATAACGTAACCTTCCCTAAATGTTCTAACGCAGCTTCTGCTGGAATAGGATTAAAGGTTCCTGCTTCTACCTGTTGTGCCAATTCGTCTAAGGTTAAACTCTGTTCTAAACTAAATCCACTGCTTTGGGTACGAATCAGAGAGGCTAAGGTTCCGCCAGTATTGAGAGCTTCTCCCAAATCACGAGCAATGGAGCGAATATAGGTTCCTGCACCACAGGCGATCGCAACATCCAATTCCGCCAATTCCCCTGGACGCCAATCTAACACCTCAATCTGATACACTTCAACCTTTCGCGTCGGAATTTCCGCCGTTTTACCCGCTCTGGCTAAATCGTACAGCCGCTTCCCCTGAACCTGAATGGCGCTGTACATGGGGGGGACTTGCTCGATTTTTCCTTGAAACTGTTCCAGGAACGGCAAAACTGTCTCCTGGGTTAACCCAGATGCAGAAGCACTCGCCACCACGTCTCCTTCTAAATCATCGGTTGTTGTCTTCACTCCCAACCGAATCGTCGCCCGATATGCCTTATCTGAGGTCATATATTGTAACAAACGGGTGGCTCTACCCAGTGCGATCGGTAAAACACCCGTAGCCGCTGGATCTAAAGTTCCCCCATGTCCCACTCGCTTCAGGCGCAGCAGACGCCGCACTTTTGCCACGCAGTCGTGAGAGGTAAATCCAGCCGATTTGTTTAAATTCAAAAATCCTTGCATTCGTCAATATATCTGCCGCATTTTTGTCACAAAATATTGTGGTAATTTGGATTTCATTAGCAATCACAACAATTCTTTGGATGCTTTAATTGATTTTCAAATATTTATCTTGAAACAAACAGCAACATTCAAACAATACTGGCTGAGTGATTTCCTCCTTTGGGCAATGAAACTTGAAGTGGTACTGAACAATCAAAGACAATTTCATGTCAGTCACGCAGCTTCTTAGGTTCTATTTGAGGAAATGTCAACGTTCTCGATGAATGTTGCTGCTGTTATGGTTTTCGTTGCTATCTTCTGATGAGACAGATATTAGATGAGACAGGTTTTTTCTTCCTCCTAATTCTAGCGTTTGTAGACTAAGCTGTTTGATCTGTCACCAGAAGTTATGTAGCTTTATATTTAATTTAGCACGATTTCTGAGAGAGACAACCCCTTGATACAGTCTTTTATATTTGTTTAAAAACTACAAAAATCTGAAACATAAGTTTACGGAAGGGGAATTAAAAGCGGTGCTTGTGGTGAGGGCGAGGAGTTCCTCTGTTCATCCGTCTGTTCAGAGAGCTGATTTAGGGTTAAAGACTCCACTAAACTCAAAGGCATGGGGTCTTGGGTGAGGAATTGTGCATAAGCCGCATTGAGGTAAGGCTGGTATTCAGATTGACCCACAATATAGGCTTTAAAAAAGGCAACACTCAGCGCCTGCGTATAGGCTTGAGCAATTGCTGGATCAGGACCCATCACCTCTGGTGGTAATTCTACCGCCGTTGTCGAGACACCCAGGTTAGAGAAGTGAGTGCCTTTATTCTGCAATACTAAATACTTATTTGGCATGGTTAGCCAAGTAAAGGGTTGAATCTGTTCCGGGAGGGCGGGTGCTACGGTATCATTACTCCCGGAAATTAGCATCAGGGGGATTTGAATCTGAGCAAACTCAGATTCACCAAAGATAGCACTGCCCACGGGATTAATTGCGATCGCGGCTTGAATCCGTGGATCACGAAAGTCATAGTCCGCCACGGGTAATTCTAATGCCCGACATTGCAGCAACAGCGATACATTTAAGGAATCCTCTGAATTACGACAAACTTGCTGCAATCGCTCAAAATTAAATTCAGCACCCGCTAGCGCCAAAACGGTGTAACCCCCAAAGGATTGACCCAATATACCAACGTTATCCAGATTTAACTGTCTTTGATCGGACTGTTCCAGTTGATCGAGCAAAAAGGTAATATCCAAGGGACGGTCAATCAATTCTGACGGCGGCGTCACCTCACTGGCTAATCCTCGACTCAGCGCTTGTAATTGATCCGCATTACTGCCAGGATGTTCCGGTACCGCTACGGCAAAGCCATAAGACGCTAAGTGCTGCGCTAAATACTCAAACGTCATCCGATCAGAACCGAGTCCATGGGAAATTACAATTAGGGGAGTCAACCCAACCCTTGCCATATCAGAAGAGGGTAAATACAAATCCACTGGAAATCGGCGTCCTCGACTCGGATCACTCAACGTCAGGGTTTGTTTAGAATAGGCAACCGGTCCCGGTTCCGCCAAGTCGGGTAATTCGGAAAAGTTGGGTAGCATTTGGGGAAACTCGGACTCTATCTGAGCTTGAATTTCCGCCATCGCCTCCTGATTCACCCCGACTATTGCCTGTTGCGTTTGCCGACTCAACCGAGACAGTTCTTCAATAATCTCAAAACTACGGGTAGAGTTAATCCTTATACCATAGGTGGGAAACTCCCGCAGTACATTTAATAACGTTAGCCCCTCCGGTTTAGCCGCCGCTTTGATTAATGCAGCGCGAATGGCATAGAATCCCTCTTGACCGGCTTTGGTTTGAATCACTTCCCCCAACCGTTCCAGAATTGCTTCTCCTTGAGGCGAATAGAGAAACTGTGCGATCGCGACTGGGCTCACATCGATAGGTGTGACTAAAACTTGCCGCAACCGTTCTAACTGTTGCGGTTCCACATAGTTAGCATAAAACGCCAATTCCGGCTCAATTTTCCCCTCGGTGGCGTAAACTTCTAGTGCCGCAATAGGCAGAGAAAATTCTAAAGGACCATAGGGAATATAGATTTTTGTCGCTCCCTGAACCGGACTAGACATGATCACAGGCGCAACAGATAATCCCAGATTCACTAAGGCAAGTCCTAATTTGAACAGGGGATTAGTGATTGGGGATTGGGGATTGGGGATTGGCACAGTTATATCATGTCCGTTTAAACTGAGATCTTGCTCCATTCTCAATAGGGCGGTTGAAACCGCAGCTACACAAATGAAACCCGCCGACGCTTCGGCAAGCTTCGCTCCCCCCGGGTTCCCAAACTCTTAATCTTATGTTAATCTGCCCAGGCGGACTTGGTTTGGGGAGCCGGAAGCTCCTCCAATCATAATTCAAAATTGATATCTCTTGCTATTAAAATCATCCCATTGCCCCCACATCCAAAGCTTGTCGAACTTGCGGCAGCGCTTCATATAGAACAGAGCTGCTTTATCCTGATTATTTTCTCGACAAATTTCTTTAAATATTTTATATCCTTCGGCAAATCTTCGGCTATAAAAAAGATGAATCCCCAACTCAAAGTTACCTCGATGCTTAATTTTTAGATTAACCGTCGTCAGCGGCTCACCATCAAAGGCTTCAAAAACAGAGACGGCTTTTTTCCTTCCTTTGACAGGAACTTTCCCTAAAAATCTGTAATTATAGCTTAGGGGATTATCCAGACTCAGCAAAAACTTTTCACTAAAGATAATCGACGCCCCAAAAATCTTCGTCAATCCTTCCAAACGAGATGCCAGATTCACGGCATCAGAAATCACTGTTGCCTCCATCCGTTGTTCTTCGCCAATAGTACCTAGCATCAGACTACCACTATGGAGTCCCATGCCAACCGAAATCGGCAGGTTTCCCTTTTTTTCCTGCTTACCGTTATAGATGGCGATCTGTTTTTGCATCTCAATCGCGGCGTCCAATGCTTCTTCAGCTTTTTCCGGAAAGACTGCCATGACGGCATCACCAATGTACTTATCGACAAAACCATTGTGCTGGCGAATAGTGGGGACAACTTTCTTAAAATAATTATTAATGAAATCAAAATTTTCCTGGGGTGACATTTTCTCAGATAGGGTAGTAAATGACCGAATATCAGCAAACATAATTGTCATATCCCTTTGAACGCAATCCCCCAATTTAGCCTCACTGAGGTTGGTATATCCTAAAATCTGTAGCAATTTAGGCGGAATGAAGCGGTCGCAGGTTGCATTGATTTGGGTAAGTTTCAGATAAGGATTAATCCGGGCAATCATCTCATTGGGGTCAAGGGGCTTAGTCCAATAATCATTGATACGGTAGCTCCAAATTTTTTTCCATTCCGGTGGTTTTTCTTTATCGTCAACGAGAATAATTGGCAATTCATTGGCTGAGAAAAAACGGCGAATGCTTTGACAAAGGTCATAGCCATGCATTTCGGGCATTACTGCATCCACAATCAGCAAGTCAGGCTTAAAGCCTTTTTCGACTTCTGCCAAGGCTTGTCTACCACTATATGCCTGTTTTATGACGTAAGATTGAGAAGACAAGATCGAGTCAATCAGGGTCTGCCAATTGACAAGTTCATCGTCTACGATTAGAATTTTAAATGATTGGATTAAATCTGTGGATGATTTAAATTCGGCTGATATTTTTGGGAGGGTTTTTACTAGAGAGAGAGGGTTTTTCACAGACGCCGCCAATTGGGTTTGTTGATTGCCAGAAATGGGGAGCGTCAAAATAAAGCGTGAACCCTGGTTACCGATTGATTCAACTCGGAGTTGACCGCCGTTGAGTTCGACCAAACGTCTGGTTAAAATCAATCCTAAAGCGGTACTGCTATACTGTTGGATTGTGGCACTATAAGCATTCTCCAGTAATTGCTCTGCCGGAATGCTGATGCCGATATCCGCCACAGTCAGTTCTAATTGATCAGGGGTGATAGTTGCACAAATGTCGATCGCGCCTTTTTCGGTAAACTTAATCATGTCAATGATTAAGTTATACAAAATTTGCTGCAATTGATTGGCATCAGCATTGAATTGAGGGAAATCAATTGCAATGGAGTTACGTAATTGTAATTGTTTTGGGCGGATCAAGGGTTGACAAAGCTCCAACACCTCTTGAGCGATGGAGCGTAGATCAACTGACTGATAGAGACATTGAGGAGGATTTGGCTTTAAGGTGAGGGCATCGAAAAGGGTATCGGTAAAATTGGCAACACGCTTAACCTTTGCCATCAACGCAGAAGGGTTAGTATTTGGCTCCTGTGAAAGAAAATTAAGGTCTTCATCAGACAAATATTCAGCCATGTCTTGGAGGCGATCGCGAAATGTTGGCGTTTGGTTAAATGTCTGGTTGAGAACCTTGGGCTTGTCCCAAAAAGGGGTAGCATCATTATTGGTATTTAGGGCTTGGTTCGTGGCGAGTTTAGCCGCGACCATTGAGGGAGTGCGATCGCCTGATCGTTTCAGATTCGGGTTATCCTGAAACGGTAGCAATGCTGGAACTTCACCCAACAAAGGGTTTTCGGCATCATCTTGAACCTTGGCGAACGCCTTAGTCAATCCGAAGGCGATCGGGAGTGCCAAAATTAAACTCAGACTCACCAGGCTCAAAACCAGCCAGAGGAGTTTCTGGGTGGGATAAAATTCTTCAGTGAGATAGCCAGATGCCAGATAGAAAAAACCGAGATTGGTACTAATGATGGCAACGACACACAGAAGGATGACGGAGCGTTTCATAAGGTTTAGAGTTTGGGATGGTTAAATGCATCGATTTCATCAAGTCAATGCCAACTCACAGCTTCTATTGCTGATCTAGACGTAATATTGGCGATCGGTTCTCAACGCTTCCGAAAAAAACTGATATTTTACATCATCCGCCTCAAAATTCAACTGATCCGATAAAAATCTGCTAAATTTTTAGGACGGTGCTTCTTGCCAAAACCTGGGTAGCCGTAGGAGACTGACATCGGTAAAAATTGGTGCTGGGTTGGATTGCCCCAGCCAACGTGCTTTCTGGCAAGCGCCGATCCACTGAGTCATCGGAGAAGGAACATGACGGCATTAAAAGGACGAGACGTCTTAGGTTTAGCTGACCTGAGTGCGAGTGAAATTCACGAACTGTTGCATCTAGCTACCCAGTTGAAAACCGGGCAGGTTAACCTGCGATGCAATAAGGTGTTAGGGCTTTTGTTTTATAAGGCATCGACCCGAACCCGAGTCAGTTTTTCGGTGGCAATGTACCAACTGGGGGGTCAGGTGATTGACTTGAACCCCAATGTCACCCAGGTGGGTCGGGGAGAACCTGTGGTAGATACAGCCCGGGTCTTGGATCGGTATTTGGACATCCTGGCAATTCGCACCTTTGAGCAAAAAGAATTAGAAACCTTTGCTGAGTATGCTCAGATTCCCATTATTAATGCCCTGACTGACTTAGAACATCCTTGTCAGGTCTTGGCAGACTTGTTGACCATTCAAGAGTGCTTTGGGTCACTTGCGGGTGTAACGGTAGTGTACTTGGGAGATGGTAATAATGTGGCTCACTCACTCATGGTAGGATGCGCCCTCATGGGAATGAATATCAGAGTTGCCACACCATCAGCTTACCAACCGAATAGTTTAATTGTAGATCGAGCTAAACAACTGGCGGTATCGAGTGAAGTGACGATTACGGATGATCCTAAGGCAGCGGTTAAGGGCGCTAATGTGATTTATACCGATGTTTGGGCAAGTATGGGTCAGGAGGCGTCAGCCGATGCGCGAATTCCTGTATTTCTACCGTACCAGGTCAATGAACAACTCTTGAGTCTAGCGGCACAGGATGCGATCGTGTTGCACTGTTTGCCCGCCCACCGAGGCGAAGAGATTACCGCAGAGGTGATGGAAGGTTCGCGATCGCGTATTTGGGATCAAGCCGAAAACCGGATGCACGCCCAGAAAGCTTTACTCGCTAGTCTTTTAGGCGCTGATTGAGGGATCTCCAGGGATTCTAGGAGCAGAGGGAGCAATGTTCCAGACGTAGCATGCTACGTCTCTTAGCAGGGGGAGTGTCAAGAATTGCCCCTACAGGTGGTGGGGTGGTTCCACCGGAATACTGACGTAAGCCGTAGGGGTTTGGTAACCAAACCCCTACGGTCGTCGAATGGGGGTCAAAACTATAAAAATTGCTTTTAACTGGACAAGGATAGGACATTAGTACTACTAATGTTTTATAGTAAATAGTATTCGTTTGTTATAGCTATGCATTTTGACCCTATTTACCTAGATATGCAAAGAAATTTGCATACCGCTTTTAGCCCGTCTCAGGGCAGATTGACTGCCATAAAGACGGGCTAGTCGAATGGTTGAGCCATCTGCACCCGCGACCTGTAACGTCAAAACAAGAGTGTAATTTGTAGGATTATGGAACCCCTCACCCAAGCCCAGAAAGAACTCTATGATTGGCTCGTTGATTATATTCAAACAGCCCGACATGCGCCCTCAATCCGGCAAATGATGCGAGCGATGAATCTGCGATCGCCCGCACCGATTCAGAGTCGGCTCGAACATCTACGCAATAAAGGGTACATTGACTGGACAGAAGGAAAAGCCCGGACAATTCGGATTCTGAGTAGTACGGTATCGGGAGTCCCTGTACTGGGTGCGATCGCGGCGGGGGGTATGGTTGAACCCTTTACCGATGGGATGGATCGGATTGATTTATCCGGTTTATTCACCCAACCGGGTAATTTTGCCCTCCGGGTTACAGGGGACAGCATGATTGAAGCCTTAATTCGAGAAGGGGATTTGGTGATTATGCAACCTGTTCCTGAACCCGATCAACTGAAAAATGGTCAGATTGTCGCCGCTAGAGTCGAAGGATACGGCACAACACTAAAACATTTTTATCGGGAAGAGGATATGATCACCCTGCAACCTGCTAATTCTAATTATCCACCCATAGAAGTAGAAACAGAAAAGGTAGAGGTACAAGGCGTCTTAGTCGGCGTATGGCGTAGTTTTGAATCAAATCCAACCTAATGTTTGACTGATTTGTTCCGCTAGTTTTAGAGGGCGAAAGGGTTTAGCAAAGACAGCAGCAACCTGTAAGTCAGCCACGCTTTCTCCCTCCAACTGTTGGGCTTTTGCGGTGACTAAAATGACGGGAATAGATTGGGTTAGAGGATTAGCCTTTAGCCGTTGCAGAGTTGTTCGCCCATCCATATCAGGCATCATCATATCGAGTAAAATCACATCAGGTTGGTGGTTGGCTGCTTTGTTCAGGGCTTCCTGACCCGAAGAGGCGGTGAGTACGTGCCAACCCGCCCCCATTTCTAGACCTAACTGGGTAATCGCCCGGACATCTTCCTCATCATCAACAATCAAAACAGATTTTGTCATTAGCATTAATCATTTGTCATTGGTCATTTGTCACAGACACCTTGCCTACTTTTCAGGTAGCTTTTCACGCTCTCAGCATTAGGGGTAAGGCTATGTAGAAACTACTTCCTTGACCTAAAACACTCTCAACCCAAATTTGCCCCTCATGCTGCTCAATAATATTCCGGCAAATCGTTAAACCTAATCCTGTTCCTCCTTTTTGACGGGAGTCAGATGCATCGACTTGCTGAAACGGCTCGAAGATGAGCTGTAATTTATCAATGGGAATACCTCGCCCTTGATCTTTGACACAGATGAGCAACGTTGGGTGGGGAAAGGTGAGATGTTGGGGGATTTGGTTGTTTGAGACAGTGGTACTATTGATATGTTCGTCTTTGTTGGCTATTATCTTATCTTGAGCTTGCATCTGAGCGGTTAACCAAACAGTGCTGCCTGGTGGAGAAAATTTAATCGCATTACTGAGTAGATTGGTGAGGGTTTGTAAGAGGCGATCGCAATCTGCCCATAGTTCAACCGTTAAAGGTTGAGTGAGGAGCTTGACTTGGGCTTGTTCTGCCATAGTTTGCATTGTCTCAGTGGCTTGGATGAGTAAATCGGCAGCATTGCATTTTACCTTGTTCATGGTAACGGTGCCTGATTTCATCCGTTCCAAATCGAGAATATCTTTGAATTTTGCCCTATAAGTGATTCTCAAGTCGGGGTGATACCCCATTCGCTTTTGTTACTCCCTTTATCCCTTGGATACTTTTTCCTTGAAACCTTTTTCCTTCCAGAGTTAACCCAGATTTAGTATGATTTATGAATCGCCCCGACACTAGGGAAAACAATTTCTGGAGAACGGTGCTCTATCGATGCGAATCTTGTTGATCGAAGATGATCAGGTTCTGGCAAACATCTTGGTGCAAGCCCTAACCAGTCAACGCTACATCGTCGATTTAGCTGAGGATGGACAGCTTGGCTGGGAATATGCCCAAGACACAACCTATGACTTGCTACTCATCGATATCGAGTTGCCCAAGCTGGATGGGATCAAGATCTGTCAACGCTTACGCTCTCAAGGTTCTTCGATACCGATCTTGATTATTACGGCTAAACATGAGGCTCTCTGGGATTTATGGTGATAAGTTTTACTAATATTACTCCTGATACTTCTTAGCTTTGATCTTGACTCGGAGCGACAGCGGAGAGTCAAGACTAGGCTTCAATCCGACTCTACCGTCCTTTACAGGATAAATTGTTTCTGGTAAAAATAACACTTGTGTTGAAGAATTTTTCTTAATTGAGAAACTAGCCATGTCATCCCCTCTCGACTCTCTTCTCAAGTTACCAGGAGTAACTGTAGAAGGTCATACACAGGTCGAAGAATATATATGTATTCATCTCAAAATACTAGCTCCTGAAATTTCCTGTACCTATTGTTCCCAAACCACGCAAGAAATTAACCAAGAACGACCAATTCTAATCAGAGATTTACCAAGCTTTGGACAATCGGTTTATCTGAGAGTTCCACGGCGACAGTTTTATTGTCGTTGTTGCCAAAAGTATATAACAGAAAGGTTAGATTTTCTCTCCTGGCGGCGGCGAACTACTCAGCGATACGAATCTCACGTTTACCAACGAGTACTTCAATCCAATATCGAACAAGTTCATCGGGAAG
>NZ_JAVJRX010000027.1:0-10385 GCF_040219735.1 Coleofasciculus sp. G1-WW12-02
GTACTTCACGGTGCCTATATATTTCCGCTCAACGTAGTATTCCTTGCTTTCGTCGGAATACTGAGGCTAATCACGAAGGCACAAGATTTCTCTCAAGCCCACGCTGTACCGCTCGTATCGGTCAGCGTTGGGTTCGTGACACTATTCTTTAAGGGGGATAAACTCAATTAGAATGCAGCCTAATCCCCCGGCTTTACCCTCCCTAGCTTCCGTCAATCTAGGGGGGGTTTCTTTGGCATAAGCGATGTTTATTGCTTGTCTTGATCTTCAAAGGCGAAGATTCCCTTGAACAGCATCAGTAGACCCCCTGCTAAGATAGCGATCGCTAAACCGCCAGTGACTAAATCGACTATTTGATTCTCCACACTCGTTTTCCTACTCTTCCTGCAAATGCTAGCGTAGAATACTCTAATCCAACATGCTCCCCGTTATCAGTGGTGGAGTGGATTAAATCAGGAGGTAAGGGATTCGGGAACAAATACCACAGACGTTAGACAACGTTCGCGATCGCGTTCGTAATCAGAGCGCATTGCCACAACCGTCATCTGCCCTTGCCCTTGAGCGAGGTGGGTTTTCAGTTGTTGGATGGTTGCTTTTTGAGCGTTGATATAGTTATCGTGCATGATGGCGGTGGTGATACAGGATATATAGCCTAGGCGTGGACTCTTTTATTCAACTTGACCCCATTGATTTAGTTTGGGGATTGGGCATGATGGCGATCGCGATTGGTTTATCCAGTTGGCAAGGGTTAGGTTTGGAGTTATCGTTAGCGATCGCGACAGGGCGAACGGTGATACAGCTTTTGGTGGTGGGGTTTTTTCTGGGGATTGTCTTTGCCTTAGATAATCCTTTGGCAGTTTTAGGCGTTTTTCTGGTAATGCTAACCATTGCGGCGATTACCGCCCGTAACCGGATTGGCAAAAAAATACCCCGACTATTCTGGGTAGTATTCGGTTCGATTTTCTTCTGTAGTGCCTTAACGTTGATTTATACCAATCTACTGATTATTCAACCGGAAACCTGGTATCAGCCCCAGTATCTGATTCCCTTGGGTGGTATTGTTTTGGGCAATGCCATGAATGGATCTGCGATCGCGGGTGAACGCTTGGTGAGTACGATTACCAGTAGTCGTTTGGAAATTGAAACGCACCTGAGTTTAGGCGCTACCCCGCAACAAGCTGTGGCGGGATACCGCAAAGATGCTATCCGCGCCGGATTAATTCCTACCCTGAATCAAATGATGGTGGTGGGGATTGTGACGTTACCAGGAATTATTACAGGTCAACTTCTGAGTGGCATTGACCCATTGAATGCGGCATCTTACCAAATTTTAGTCATGTTTATGATTGCGACAACTAACCTGACTACGACAATCTTAGTGACTCAGGGTATTTATCATCAATTTTTCAACGCCCAAGCCCAGTTGCAACTTCCTTGAAATGCCATTTGTCATTTGTCATTTCTCCTTTGTTTGCACCCCTGCACCCCTGCACCCCTGCACCTGCACCCCCGCACCTGTGCACCTGTGCCCCCCTGCACCCCAACACTCCAGCTTTCCTAAGTGATGCTACGATAGCCTTAGTTTAACCAGCACCTAGTATGAGTTTTTCTTTTGTTACCCCCCGTCGCCTTCTCGCTTCTGGTCTGTGTTTGGGCGTCCTGAGTACCCTAGGGTTAACCATCCGTTCTCATTCATTACTCTCACCCGCCGTTGCTGAAGTTGCGATCGCATCCACTAAAAACGTCGCTGCTGACGATGTGGTGGGTACGTGGCAAGGGGAAATGGCACCCGGTCAAATGATCACCTGGATTTTGACGCCAGACGGCAAACTCTTCATGACTGCCCCACCCTTTGCGGATGAACCACAACGGGCGTTAGAAATGCGTTACCAGGTAGAATCGAGCACTAAGCCGATGGGTTTGAATATTGACTTGGCGCAGGGGGCGACTGTAATGACGATTTTTGAGATGACTCCGGAGGGTCAAATGCTCGTACAAATTGCGGGAACGAATCCGGGCGAAGAACGACCTGAACAATTTAATAATGCGACGGTGTTTAAGAAACTTTCAAATGCCACAACATTACCGCCGGATACACAAATTGAGAATTTTCAAAGTCGCTAGTGCCGCGCGGCTGTGAGCTTCTGGGTTTTATTTATTTTCACAAATCATTGAGACTTGCCCGATTAAGGGCGCATGGCAATGCGCCCTCATCCGGCTTAATAATGACTAGCTTTTTTTTACAAAACCTAACGTTAAGCTATCTGGTGCGAGGAAATGGTTCAAATGATACGCCCGTTCCTCAGTTTTCAAAAGGATTTGTTCATGCAAATAGCGGGTGGCGCGATCGCCTAAACTTTCCGCTTGTGATGCCTGACGCCGAATTAACTGGATTATAGCTTGCTCGGCTGCCAAGTCATTTTCGATCATCTGACGCGATGAAAAAATGCCATCGGCTTCTGGAGAGAAGCAACAGAGTTGCGCCAGGGTGCTAAAACTAGCGGCGGGAACTCCACCTAGCCCATTGAGTCGTTCTCCCAAAGCGTGGACATGTCCCTGTGCTTGTTCATAGCTTTCTTGAAAGAAGTCGTGCAAGGAATAAAATTCGGCGCCTTGTACAACAAAGTGATGTTTTTGGTATTGCAGATAGAGTGCTTGGAAGCTTGCCAATGCAATATTTAGCCCTTCACAAACGGGAGCAGTTACACCTTGCTCCAGTAGGATGGGATTATCATAGACTTCACCAAATGCCTGGACTAAACCCTGAGTATCTGGCATGGTTGTGTTCTCCTTGTCATTAAGTTGGCGTTATTGCCAGTGTCTAGGGTTACTGTAGCATGGTTGGGAGAATCTGGTTAGTAACTAAGGGAAGATGTGGAGACACCAAAGATGGGGGAGATAGGGAAACAGAGACATGAATGAATGGCAATTGGGTGTGAGACAATAATAGACGGTGTTCTCCCTTGTCAGAAGCGACTATGCAAACCAGCGATCGCACAGGTATTAGTAAAGAGTCTCAGCATCCTCTATTCTCAGCCCGGACAGCAACCGTGAGACGTACCACGGGTGAAACTGATGTACAGGTTAGCCTGAATTTCGATGGTACAGGAACCTGTCGTGCTGACACAGGTATCCCATTTTTGGATCACATGTTGCATCAGCTATCCTCTCATGGGTTAATTGATTTAGACGTGAAAGCAACCGGTGATATCGAAATTGACGATCACCATACCAATGAAGACGTTGGCATTACATTGGGACAGGCGTTTGCTCAGGCATTAGGCGATCGCAAAGGGATTGTCCGCTTTGGTCATTTTATCGCACCCTTGGATGAGGCATTAATCCAAGTGGCACTGGATTTTTCGGGGCGTCCTCATTTAAGCTATGGCTTGGAGATTCCGACTCAACGGGTTGGTACCTATGATACACAACTGGTGCGGGAATTCTTTGTCGCATTGGTGAACCACAGCCAAATGACGTTGCACATCCGCCAACTGGATGGAATTAATTCTCATCATATTATTGAAGCCACATTTAAGGCATTTGCGCGATCAGTCCGTATGGCAACAGAAATTGATCCGCGTCGCGCTGGAATGATTCCCAGTTCTAAGGGAGTTTTGTGACTTAATGGTTATTGGTCATCGGTCATTTGTCAAAAATATTTTATAGCCAGAGAAATAGAGTTATCCTCTAATCATCGATTTGTGATGCAAACCGATACTTGTCAAGACGAAATGATAAATCATCATATAAATCATCAAAACTTATACAGTATATATGCTTAGAATTTACGATAAGGTTTTGCTATGAGCAAAGACTTCCAATCTCTCTTTCATCAAAATATCTAATATTTCGATTTCATTTTGAGGATTTAATCTAAAAAAAAGTCGCAAACTATGATTGACTCTTAGCAAATAAAGCGATTCATCTATATTAAGGGGTTTAACATTTTTTCCTAATGTTGATTCTAGCCCAAAATTTGCTAAATAATCAATGGACTTCAAGACGGTGTTTTTCTGTTCAAGAGATAACATGTCTAAAGCAACAGTGGCACGCTTATGAAATTTGATTGTAGCTGGATTATCTTTCATGTGAGTATAAGCCTAATCTAAGAGACATATTCAGACGAAACTTTCTTTATCGTAGCGGATTGCATCTGGCTAGGGTTTACCGAGACGTCGTTGTGGGAGTTCAGAGTTTTGAGCGGGAAGGAACTTCTGGGTGCAACCTGATGATAAGGATTAACGATCCCGTTTTTTGTGAGAAATGCGGGTATATCACAGAGCCGGATTAAGGATTTGTGCTGCGGTTAACTGCAACGCTTTGAATGTAGGCGATCGGATTTCATCAGTACCCCAAAACTCTGTGGTATCGTAGAAGCCTTCCACCAGTTGACAAATTGTAATTTTATCCCCTAAGGGATCAACGATCCAATATTCAGGAATGCCTAATACGGTGTACTCAGCGCGTTTTGCTCGGTAATCTACAGTTTGAGTTGATTCACTCACCACCTCAACAACCAGTAAGGGGGGTGGTTCATCCAAAGTAATGACTGCTTCTTTTTTATCACGTAGCTGTTGCCATTGTTCTAGGGGTAAAACGGTTACATCAGGAATGCGAGAAGTGTGCCAACGTCCCCGTTGCGGTGACTGAATGCCAACGGTCATTTGTTTAGCTGTCCAGGGAAGTCCTAGCTGTTTTATTTCGGTGCGAAACTCGTCGTGCAGAAATTCTGCAATATCGCCATGTAAACCACTACCAAGACTCATAGGAATTAATTTACCCTCAACCAGCTCATAAACCGTATCGGTTCCATCTGTATAGGTTAGATATTCTTGAAATGTTAGCCGCTGGAGTGCAATTACCATCTTTATCCCTCTAGCGTATTCAGGACTATGATTAATACAGTATAGTCTTGTACCGTTGCGGTTACAAAGGATAAATGGCATACAACAAATTAAGCCATTGGCGGAATAGTTAATCCCTTAAGCGATCGCGCCTTTTCCTGACTCAACCCCTTACCCTGCACCAGCACAGTAAACCCCCCCAATCCCGTGGGATCAATTAGTTGATGTAATGCATCCCGACGCCGCATAATTCGGATCACATCCTGCGCCCCCGCGATCGCGTGTCCCTGGCGGCTTTCTGATCCTGACAGTGCCGAGATGCGATCGCCTAATCCTAATGCCATTAAAAATAATCCTTGTTTCGTCAATCCCACGGTTTGCAATCCAGACAATTCTCCTTGCCATTCTAAAGCCGTAAAATTTACATGAGCGGTAATATCTTGTTGTCCAATATAGACATAAGGATTATCATGATGGCGGTGACGATAATAGCATTTTAATGTCCCCTGATGTCGTGCGGGTAAATAATAGCGATCGTTAGAATAACCATAATCAATTGTCAGCAAAAACCCTCGTTTTAGCTTATCGGCAATCGTCTTCATCCAATCTAACGCTGCTAAATTCACCTCACTCCGATAGCCTTCTGGATACGCCCCCGAATATAAATCAACTCCCATCCACTGAAAATACTCCTTTAACTCAGGTGTGGAACTCTCATCGGTGACTTCCCCAAAATTAATCCCATCGGCTTCTGTCGTTACCGTTGTCACATAAATTTCCTGAAGCTGTTTCTTCTCCAGCACAACTTGATGCACTGGAAATGCATCCACGAGTTCATTAGAAAAACAACAACCCGTAATTGAATTCTCTGATATCTGATCAAAGGTACACCAGCGTAACGGTAAACCAGGTAAGTTCAACTGGTTTAAAACTTGCTGCTGTTGAGTAATCAATCCCGCCGCTTTTTCGACAATGATATAGTCTAACGCCGTAAAACAGTCCGGATACTGTCGATATAAATAACTTAAAACATCAGCCGCGACCAATCCTTGACCCGCCCCCATTTCCACCACCGTAAATGGTTTTGGGTGTTCTAACATATCCCACATTTGGGCAAACTGTTCCGCCAGCAACTCACCAAAATCATTACCCAGATGGGATGAGGTAAAAAAGTCTCCTTCAGAGCCAATATTGACCGCACCTGTAGCATAATATCCCTGTTGGGGATGATAAAGGACTAAATCCATATAGTCGGCAAATGAAATACGCTGATTCGGTGTCGCCGCAATTTTATCGGCAATTAGCTGTCTCAGGGATTGTTCCTTTTGGGATAATGACATAAGTGCAGATGGGGTTTGTAGTAAGCGCTGGACTCGCGGCTGGCAGGCTTTGTGCCTACTATAGCGATCTTACTATTGGTTTTTACCTTAATTTCTAACCCTAAGTAAAGTCAGTTTCAGTAATTAAAGAATCCGATACACCTAAAACTGTCACCAATACTTCACTGGTGTTACTATCACTAATTAAGGTACTGTAACCATTAGATGTAATACTTAACTGCCCGAAAGTTAGACCATTGGTGAGTAAAAAAGAATCCTCACCATCGCTAAAATCAAAAATCAGATCCCCTCCCGTACCAGATTGTAACAGGAACTTATCGGCACCAGCACCACCAAATAGGCGATCGCTACCGGTGCCACCATCCAGGAGATCGTCTCCTACTCCCCCACTGAGAAAGTCACGATCTGCACCGCCGTTGAGGGTATCGTTGCCTAAACTACCCAACAGGATGTCATCTCCGGTATCACCGTCTAAGAGATCATCATCCTCTCCCCCATCGATGAAGTCATTCCCTGAGTTACCCAGAAGGGTATCATTTCCAGCCTCTCCCTGAAGCTGATCATCATCAGCACCACCGTCGGCAAAGTCATCTCCTGCTTTTCCATTCAGGATATCCTCACCCGTTAAACCGAAGAGAGTGTCGTCACCGATATTAGCGATGAGGGTATCGTCTAGGGGAGTGCCAAAGAGAGTCATATCCTGGATGGGTTCAACGACGACATCCACAGTAGCGGTGGATGTTCCCCCATTGCCATCAGAGATTGTATAGGTGAAGCTATCTGTGCCGACAAAGCCAAATTCAGGCGTATAAACGAGTTGATCATCCGTTAAGTCATTCGGTGTGCCGTTATCATCTTGGCTAATTGTGCTACCCAGAAGGGAAATGGCATCAAAGCTGTCTATAAATACCGAGTCTCCTTCTACTGGATCACTATCATTAGCCAAGACATCGATAGTTACCGCTGTATTTTCTAGAGTCGTAGCCTGATCATCTCCACTCACTGGGTTATCATTCACCGACGCGATCGCAAGATTAACGGCTGCACCTGAAGCGAATAGGAAACCATCAGCGGCATTCCAGATAAAGCTAGTGGTGCCATTGAAGTTAGCATCGGGAGTAAAGCTGAGGTTATCTAGGTTGGCGGCAGCAATCGTTTCCCCTGGGGTTATGGCGGTATCATTTAAACGGAGGACACCGTTAGCCGGGAGAGACAGAATATTAATCTGGCTGAGACTATCTCCTTCAGCATCATTAAATACAGTGGTAAAGTCAGTCGCCGTGAAGGAAATCGTCGTGTCTTCATCCCCAGTTTTGTTAATCGTACTCAGGGTGGGTGCGTCGTTGCTGCCATTAATGGTTACGGTGACTGTGGCGGTATCGATGCCACCATTGCCGTCGTCTATGGTGTAGATAAAGCTGTCAGTTGCGGTTTCTCCTTGGCTAAGAAAAGCGAAGGCATGATTGGGGTTGTAGGTGAGGGTATTGTCGGCATTAAGTGTGACGGTGCCGAGGGTATTGCTGGTATCGAGACGGGCGAAGGTAAGAGTATCATTGCTGTCGATGTCGCTGTCATTGTCTAAGAAGCTAGCTGTGGTGAAAGCAGAGTCTTCGTTGATAGTGAAATTATCATCATTGGCAATGGGACTATCGTTAACGCCGTTGATGGTAATGTTAACGGTGGCGGTGTCAGTGTTGCCGTTACCGTCGTCGATTGTGTAGCTAAAGTTATCAATAGCGGTTTCTCCGACAGCGAGGGATTCAAATTGACCATTTGGATCGTAGTGGAATGTGCCATCACCGTTATTGATGACTAAACCTAAAGTGGTTGTGGTATCGAGGTTAGAAACGTTGATTGTATCACTAGAATCGGGGTCATTGTCGTTGTCTAAAACATTGGCAGTTGTGAAGGCGGTAGCTTCATCCGTACTGAAGTTATCGTTGTTAGCAGTGGGAGATTCGTTAATGTCGTTAACGGTAATCGTGAGGGATTGAATATCTGTACCGCCATTACCATCATCAGCCGTAATTTCTACGTCGTAACTGTTATTTCCATCCGCATCTAGGGGAGACTCGAAGTTGGGAGGATTGTTAAAGCTTAATTCTCCGGTATTGGCGTCAAGGGTAAAGAGACTACTATCGGTTCCTCCGGTAATCCAGAAAGTGGGAATATCGCCATCAGGATCAGTGGCGGTAATGGTGGTAACTAAAGTCGTGTTTTCATCTAGGTTAGGAGTGGAGTTAGAGGTAATTGTGGGCGATTCGTTAATGTCGTTAACGGTAATCGTGAGGGATTGAATATCTGTACCGCCATTACCATCATCAGCCGTAATTTCTACGTCGTAACTGTTATTTCCGTCCGCATCTAGGGGAGACTCGAAGTTGGGAGGATTGTTAAAGTTTAATTCTCCGGTATTGGTGTCAAGGGTAAAGAGACTGCTATCGCTTCCTCCGGTAATCGAGAAGGTGGGAATATCGCCATCAGGATCAGTGGCGGTAATGGTGGTAACTAGAGTCGTGTTTTCATCTAGGTTAGGAGTGGAGTTAGAGGTAATTGTGGGCGATTCGTTAATGTCGTTAACGGTAATCGTGAGGGATTGACTATCATTACCACCATTACCATCATCAGCCGTAATTTCTACGTCGTAACTGTTATTTCCATCGGCATCTAGGGGAGTCTCGAAGTTGGCAGGGTTGTTAAAGCTTAATTCTCCGGTGTTGGCGTCGATGGTAAAGAGACTGCTATCGGTTCCTCCGGTAATCGAGAAGGTGGGAATATCGCCATCAGGATCAGTGGCGGTAATGGTGGTAACTAGAGTTGTGTTTTCATCTAGGTTAGCGGTAGAACTAGAGGTAATTGTGGGAGATTCGTTAATGTCATTAATAGTGAGGATTTGACTAACTCCATTATTGTCAGTTTCGTTATTTAATTCAAAGACTTGATTCCCGGCATCAGTTTGGACAATGAAAAAGTAATCACCATCAATTCCTTGGGGTAGCGTAACGGTAAGACTGTTACGATAACTCTCGCCTACATTCAGGAAGCTGGGATTCGTTGTTCCTCCCAAGAATGTATCATTGTTATCTAAGGTTTGGTCTAGAGATAGCCAGACTTTATCCGTCCAAGTTGGTGTACTGGTAGCCGCTGTGCCGTTATTAGTAACAATCCATTCGACAACGGTTTCCTGACTAGAGAAGGCTGTTGTCGGCGTCGTAACACTGGTTACTTGGAGGTTAGGAGTAGGGGACAATTCTAGGCTAATTGCCTGGTCAGCGATCGCGCTGTTATTATTGTCCTCAGTAAACTCAAAAATTTGGTTATTTGTATCTGTGTTAACGACGAAATAGTGATCACCTGCTAAATCGATTGGCGCAGTTACTACCTGGGTGCGAGTTGTCGATTCTCCGGGTGCAATAGTCCCGGTAAAAGTAAAGGAATCGAGGAATTGATCGTTACCAACTGTGAGATTATTAGAGAGGAAAACTTGGTCAATCCAAGTGCCACTAGCTGTCCCATCTCCTTGATTCGTCAATGTCCAAGAAACCTCTATTCCTTGTCCTGACACAGCGGTAGTCGGAGCGCTAATATTACTGACAATTAAGTCGGGTGTCTGCGGAATCGTCAGTTCGATTTGGGTTGAGTTAACATTATTGGTTTCATTCGTCTCGAACTGTTGATTTAGGTTATCTGTCTGAGCTAAAAGGAAGTAAGTTCCCGCTGTAATGGAGTGATTTAAGGGTAAAGTAACGGATACTGACTGATTGTAGGTTTGACCTGAAGCGAGAGTCGTCGGAGCAAACTCTGTCAGTAAGATAGTATCATTTGTACTGATGGTATTATCACGAGAAAGAAAGACGCGATCGCGCCATGTTCTGGTAGTCGTTCCTATTCCTGAGTTGGCAACTTGCCAATCAATAGTAATGGTATCACCAAAGTTGGCTGTTGCTGGTGCAGTTACGGAGTTGACTACCAAGTCAGCAGGTGGACTAATCTGAATTGGAATCGCCGTAATATTATCAGTTTCATCTGTTTCTTGCTGTTGCTCACTGTCATCAGCCTTAAACAGGAAGAAATAATCCCCTGTAGCAATTTCTGGGATAGTCGCATTGTGGTTAATGGTATAGTCATTTCCCGCTGCCAACGGTGTAAACGAACTTGTATATTCGCTCAGTAATAAAGTATCCGAACTATCAAGGGT
>NZ_JAVJRX010000028.1:0-20993 GCF_040219735.1 Coleofasciculus sp. G1-WW12-02
GGTTGGTATCTGGTTCACAGCACTGGGTATCAGCACCATGGCATTCAACCTCAACGGATTCAACTTTAACCAGTCGATTCTGGATTCCCAAGGTCGTGTAGTCAACACCTGGGCAGACGTACTCAACCGCGCCAACTTAGGCTTTGAAGTCATGCACGAGCGCAACGCTCACAACTTCCCCTTAGACTTGGCGGCGGGTGAAACCACCCCGGTAGCTCTGACTGCTCCTAGCATCAACGGCTAATCAGAAACAAAGAGGACGGCGCGACTTTCAAGTAACACAGATGCGACTGTTCGCGTCACCTTAACTGAATAAACACCAAAAGCGCTCTCCCATAAAGGGGGGGCGCTTTTTGGTGTTTATCATCCTGGAGCGCAAGAATACCCTCAAACTCCCCGATTAAGATAGAAAAATGAAGCCCACATTTCGCTTTTTTACTTTATCGCGATCGGGGGATTGCGGGATTGCGTTTTTTTTAGCCGTGTCGCAAACGGGGACGGCTTTTGTGTTTGGCTTGCTGAAAGGACGCGATCGCGCGTGCCTCTAATCGCTAATTCACTTAACAAAGCTGGACAATTAATACATACTGAGATAGGCTAATTACCATGGCAAAGTATGTAAAACCTAATGAAGCAGCTAACACTCTGGGGGTTTGTCTGCGAACCCTCAGAAGATGGGAACAACTTGGAAAAATTAAAACGGTCAGAACGCCGTCGGGTCAAAGGCGCTACGATCTCGAAACCTTCATCAAAAAAGAATCCTCGCCAACAGGAGGACGCACCACTGTTATCTATGCTCGCGTTTCGACAAGACCACAAAGAGCAGACCTTGATCGACAAGTTGAACGACTATCAGCACTCTACCCTGGCGCTGAAATTGTTAAGGAAGTGGCAGGAGGACTCAATCTTAGGAGGAAAGGACTCGTCACCCTTTTGGGACGAGTTCTGCGAGGCGATATCGAGACTATTGTGGTTGCCCACAAAGACAGACTGGCAAGATTCGGCTTTGATATCATCGAATGGATATGCGAACAGTTTGAGTGCAAAATCGTGGTTCTCAACCAAGTTAGTCTCTCTCCCCACGCCGAATTGGTACAAGATATCGTCGCAATTCTCCACAGCTTTTCAAGTCGTCTCTACTCCATCCGAAGAATCGAAAACCAAATCAAGCAAGAGCTACAAGCAGAAATCCAGACACCAGAAAAAGGGTAGAAAGCCAAACAAAACGTTGAAGATTAGGGTGTATCCGGAACCCGAATTGCAGAAGAAATGGAAGTCTTGGTTAGCGGCGACGCGGTATGTATACAATAAAGCGATCGCCGCTTTAAAAGACGGTGAAAAAATAACTAGTGCATATTCTTTAAGGGATTATGTAAATGGGTTAAGCTTGCCGGACTGGGTAGCCTCAGCACCATCTCATCCTAAAGAAAACGCAATCTTTGACGCTTGGGACGCTTGGTGGCAAGCAACATCTGCAGGAGGTGAAGCCAGCTTTAGAAGCTGTCGTCAATTGTCTCAAGCCATCAAATTTCACAAGGTAAATTTCAAGAGAAAAACATGGTTTCCGTCTTTGACTAAGGGCTTAAGCTTTAAAGCATCTGAACCAATACCAGAGCAAGTGGAGTTGGCAACGCAACTTGTCAGAGATAGAAAAAGATGGTTTGCTTGTATTCCGGTAATCGAAGAGATTGAACCGAGAATTCTCGACAAGGTAATCGCGCTCGATCCGGGTGTGCGAACGTTTTTGACAGGCTATGATGGAGACTCATTTGTCGAGTTTGGTAAGGCAGACATTGGACGCATCCAAAGATTGTGTTCTCACCTTGACAAACTCATGGGACGTGCAGCTCTAGCTAGCAGAAAACAAAAGCGCTCTTACAAAAGAGCAGCCACAAGGCTGAGAATCAGAATCCGCAATTTAGTTGACGAATGCCACAAACAAGTAGCCAACTACCTAACCCGTCAATACAAAGTCATCCTTCTGCCTACGTTTGAGACATCTCAAATGGTGGTTAAGTCCAAACGCAAGCTGCATACAAAAACAGCTAGACAAATGTTGACTTGGGGACACTACCGTTTTGAGTGCCATCTTAAACAATCGGCAAACAAGCGTGGTGTTGTGGTGATTGATGTCAATGAATCGTACACCTCAAAAACTTGTACAAAATGTGGATTCAATCACAACAAGCTAGGCGGCTCTAAAACATTTAAATGCCCCAACTGTAGTCATGAACATGACAGAGATTGGGGCGGCGCTCGGAACATTATGATCCGGGCTTTGAGGGACGGCTCCTTTGCTTTAGCTATTAATAGTCAAAGCATCGCTATCGCGTATGCCCCGTTTGTTCAGGGTTGTACAGCGTAACACCGTCAGCACGAGCATTAGGACCAAGTATTTTTCAGATTACAAGCCCTCGCTGAAAGCGAGGATTAATG
Organism: Coleofasciculus sp. G1-WW12-02; assembly: GCF_040219735.1. Lineage (NCBI taxonomy): Bacteria > Bacillati > Cyanobacteriota > Cyanophyceae > Coleofasciculales > Coleofasciculaceae > Coleofasciculus > Coleofasciculus sp. G1-WW12-02. Next base: position 2,437 of record NZ_JAVJRX010000028.1, read on the forward strand.
ACTCGAAGCATAATCTTGCCTCCGGATTGACCTATAGAAGTTCTGTATCAAGTAGTTGAAGTCCTCTCTCGGCGTCAACTACTGCACACTTACCCTTCGGGTACAGTGTGGGCTGAGAATTTAACCTGTGGACATTGCGGAAAACGGGGTGGCATTTCATAACGCGGTATTTTATCACAAGACTCAAGACTCCAACTAATGAAACGCTTTCTTCGCAAGGCACTGACCCATCTACCTTTGAGTAATCGAAATTCACACCGACACAACCGTCGCTTTACTCAACTCAAACTCCCCTCAACACCAAAAAACCGCTTCCAGCGAAAATATCTAATCCTACTGTTATTACTCGGCTTCACGTTTCCCCTTGCCTTGACCACTACCTTGGCTCAGGCTCAGAGTAATGCCCCAGCTTCCCCCGCGATCACCCCCTCGACTGAGACGTATCGGGAAGGCGCGGTTGATGAGAAGAAAGAACGCTCCAGCCAAGAGTTTGATCTACCATCACCGCACAATCAAGCGCCACAAGTTAAGGCAGCGCCCCAAGGCGACCCTTATGTCTTAGAATTCAACCGTAGCCCAGTCGTCGGCTCTCGCTTCAGCTTGCGGGGTATCTATGACGAAGCACGGCTGGGATTTACCCGTCCCCGCCAATGGAAGATCAAATCCGTCAAGGCCCTGATCCGCTATCGCCATTCCCCGGCTCTCTATGCCACCCGCTCCAATCTGACTGTAATGATTAACGGGGCGACCATTGGCAGTATTCCACTCAGCCAAGAGGAGGGCGAAATTGGCAATGCGGTATTTGATGTGCCGCTATCACAACTCCAGAACTATAACCAAATTACCATTGCCGCGCTGCAAAATAATTCTCCCACTTGTACCCAAGACCCCTACGACCCTTCCCTGTGGACAGAGATTCTGCCTGATTCTAAAATCACCTTTGACTACGACCCCCAACCTATTGCCCTAGACTTTAATCGCTATCCCTACCCAATCTTTGACGAACTCAGCTTAGAACCCAATCAGATTACTTACCTTTTACCGTCTAAAGTTGACCAGACGTGGCTGACGGCAACCAGTCGCTTCCAAGCTTCCTTAGGTCGGCTCGCTGATTACCGCCGCCTGAATACTCGCCTGGTTAAAACGGTTGACGATGTAAAGTTAACTGAACAGTTAGTCATTATTGGTACTCCAGAACAGCAAAGCGCCTTGAAGTCCCTGGCTTTGCCCATGCCGATTAAGGATAATCAAATTCTGGATGAAAAAGAGAAAGCTTTACCGCCCGATGTTGGGGTGTTGATGCTCTCGACTACCCCAGAGGATGTCGCCCCGGTGCTAGTGGCAACGGGTAATAGCGAAGAAGGGGTGAAAAAAGCCATCCAGTTTTTGGTGCAGTCCAAAGACCAAAAGATTGGTACAGGTCAAACTATTTTAGTGAAAGACCTGGATGCTGTGCCTTCAGAGCCGCCCCGTGATTGGCCCGGCTATTTGCCCCTGGCAGAGGAATTTGAACTGTCTGACCTGACAAACCGCAATGGTCAGCCTTTTGAAGATATAACCGTTCGGGGTTCGGATTCACCACCCATTGAATTTGACTTTCGGGCATTACCCGATGACCAATTTGGGTCAGGGAACTCCATGACTCTGGTTTACAGCTATGGACCGCAAATTAATGCCAAAACGTCCTTAGTGGAAGTGAAGCTAGATGATGTCGCCCTGATTGGCAAACGGCTCACGTCCATCAATGGTGGCACTCGCGAGACACTGAAAATTGACCTGCCTGGAGACCGAATCAAACCTACCTCAAAAATCCAGGTCGATTTCCGTCTGGATGCGCGGGAACGGCGTTCCTGTAGCAAGGTAACCGACCAACAGCTCTGGGGTACATTGCATAACGATACCAGTTTTAAACTTAACCGGACAACGTCTGTCCAACTCCCTGACCTAAAACTGCTCACCTTCGGTTACCCCTTTGCCGCACCTCAGGATTTGTCCCAGATGGCAATAGTTCTGCCCAAGACTCCCTCAAAAGGCGATGTGATGACGGCGTTGGAATTTAGTGCCAGATTGGGACGATTGACCAAGGCAGAATCGGTTCAATTTACCGTTTACACCGCCGATATGTTGCCACAAGAGGTGCGTGAAGAATACCATCTAGTAGGGGTTGGCATCGAAAAGGATTTTCCTTTCCCAGAGGTTTTCGCAGCAGGTGGCTTTGAACTGAGGGACGCCCTGACGCGCCAGTTAGACGATAGCGAGATTCAGGCGTCTCCCGATGATGATGGCGTTGTCAAGGAAATTATTTCTCCTTGGAATGACGAACGGGTGCTATTAGCTCTTGCTGCTCAAACGGACAAAGGTCTTGAACAAGTGCAGGATTTGTTGCACAACGATCCTTTATTCTTCCAAATTCAGGATGATACTGTCCTGATTAGTGCCAATTCTGAAGGAGCTGATGCTTATAGCCCAAATGCCTACAACCTTGATTTTTTCAAGCAACAACCGCTTGTAAGTGTGGAAAAAACGCCGCTGCCCAACCGAGTTCTCCGACTGTTGGGGACAAGTTGGTTCCTGTTGGGACCGGCTCTGGTGGCAGCAACGCTGATCCTTTACGCCCTTGTTCAGCTCTATCTCAAGCGGGTTGCTGGTCAGGAGAAATAATGGGGTTTGTCCTGAAGGGCTCTTAAGAACGCTTGAAAAGCGGAGACTGGGTGTAGGGTGTGGGGTGTGGGAAAAATCTCAGCACTATTACAGTAGATTGAGACCCTCGCTCAGTTGTTTGTATTTTTGCCCATAACTAATAACCAATGACTAATAACCCATAACCAATAACCAATGACTAATTCCTAAGGACTAATTCCCGATGACGAGTCCATCCTCAAAAAGTAAGTCGAAGCTCAGTCGTACACGCTTTTGGATTTCGCCACAACAGCGTGAACAATTAACCCATTGGCTGGTAGACCACCTGCCCAACTGCTTTGACCGGATTTTCCAGTGGCTTTCCAACAATCAGATCCTTTTACTAATTGGGTCACTGGTGTTATTGCTCCATCCCTTAATCACGGCTCGTCCGGCAATCTGGCAACAAGCCTTGGTCGCTGCCTTTCTTCTGGTGGTGGGTCGTTTTGCCCTACAGATGGAAGGACAAAAGCCTACTAAAAAAAAGAGTGAGTATATTCATTTATTTTTAGTGTTACTGAGTCTAGTCACCACGGTGCGCTATCTCTATTACCGCGTCAACTATACCCTGAATCTGGATGACTGGATCAATGGCATATTCAGTTTATTGTTATTTGTGGCGGAACTTTATGCCATTGCCACACTGGTTCTCGCTTATTTTCAAACACTCAAAATCAAAGACCGCCAACCCGTTGACCTTTCCCTGTATCCCGAAGATCAGTGGCCCAGTGTTGATATTTATATTCCTACTTATAACGAAGATGTCGAAATTGTCCGCAAAACGACGCTGTGCGCCCTCGCCATTGACTATCCAGCGGACAAAAAAAGGGTGTATGTTTTAGATGATGGCAGAGCCGAAAAGTATAAAGCCCGTCGTGCCGAGTTATACAAAACCTGTGAAGAACTAGGCGCAATTATGTTGACGCGGGATAATAATGACCATGCCAAAGCGGGGAATATTAACACGGCGTTTCGCCGGACAAAGGGCGATTTGGTGTTAATTCTTGATTGTGACCACATGCCCGTCAAACATTTTTTGAAGCATACGATCGGCTTCTTTTTTGATCCCCAGGTGGCTTTTGTCCAGACGCCTCACTGGTTCTATAACCCTGACCCGTTTGAGCGAAATTTGCTCACTAAGGGTAAGATTCCGGTGGGTAACGAATTGTTTTATAAGGTACTGCAAAAAGGGAATGACTTTTGGAATGCGGCGTTTTTTTGTGGTTCAGCGGCGGTAATTCGCAAAGAGTACGCGCTGCAAATCGGTGGGATTGCTACAGAAACGGTGACGGAGGACTGTCACACGGCATTCCGGCTGCATTCGCTGGGGTATAAGTCTTTCTACTACGACAAAATTATGGTCGCGGGTTTAGCGCCGGAGAAATTTTCGGCTTATGTGGGTCAACAAGTGCGTTGGGCGCGGGGTATGGCTCAGATTCTGCGCTTGGAGAATCCGCTAATCAACCCGAAACTGAATTTGACGATTCCCCAGCGGATTTGTTATTTCAGTGCCACATCGCACTTTTTCTATGGCTATCCTCGCCTGATGTATGCTCTGGCGCCGCCGCTATTTTTATTGTTTGGGATTAACTCGGTTAAAGGTTTGGGGCTAGAAACTCTATTTTATGCGCTGCCTCACATTGTTCTGTCGATGCAGACTAACCACATTCCTTACAAGCATGTGCGCTTTTCCTTCTGGAACGAGATTTTTGAGTTTGCCATGTCATTCCAGGCGGGGATTGTCACTCTTTTAGCTGTAGTGAATCCCGGACTTGGTTCGTTTAATGTGACCGATAAAGGGCTTTCGGTGACCAAGCGCAGCTTTGATTTTGAGTCGGTGCGGTATTTGGTAATTGTCAGTGCGATTGCTTCGGCATCCTTGCTTACTTTACCTTTTTGGTTAATTCTTAGTCCAGAAGATACTCAGGCGGTTCTAATTAATGCTCTGTGGTGTATCTTTAATTTGTTCTTGCTATTAGCAGCGGTTCTGGTGGCATTCGAGCAACCCCAACTCCGACGGGCGCACCGTCTGCAACGAAACTTAACCGCGATTATTCATAGTGGGGGTAGCCGTTGGACGGGGATGACAGTTGATGTGAGTGAAACCGGTGCCCAGATTCTGCTGGATGAGTGGCCTAATATTCCGGATGAAGTCAAGATTGAGTTGGTGGGAGACTACGGGGCGCGGGTGTTACTGAATGCTCGGGTACTCCGGGCGATCGCGACGAGTAAACTCCAGGCTAAGATTTTTGTTGATTTTATCAATCTTAGCCGCACTCAAATCGATGATCTGACTTTGGTGATTTTTTCGGAGGTGAAGGAGTGGTTTTCCCAAAGCCGCGCCGAGGAGGATAATCCTTGGGAATCCCTCAAGTTTATTGTTACCTCGATTAAGCGCGTCTTCGTGGAATTCCGTCCGGCGATCGCGGAGAAGATGGGTGTCAAAAGCACGGTACGTAAACAAGTTCAGGCTGTGGCGCAGCTTTACTGGGACGGGTGGGAAGGTCACTCTTATACGGCTAGAGTGATGGAAATCGGTACCCAGGATTTAAGATTGGAATTCGATGAACACCATATTTTGAACCTGGAAACCATGCAACAAACCCGACCGCTGATTGGTTTACTGGTGAGTCAAGATAAAGATGCCCCTCAGCCTCAGAGTTTGTTGGCTCAGGTGGAAATGATAGAAGAGTTGGTGCCAACGCCGACAGGAGGGCGATTGGAACAGATTACCAATGCACCGGCTTACCGAATTGCCATGGAGTTAAGTTTTCCGGAATCATTAAAACGACAGCAGCAACCCAAGATTCAACGGCTTTTGAAAACAATTGAATAAATGAATTTCGGGAACTTTTTAGCATAATTTAATATTTATTTGCGGTAGTTTTTTAAAGGATTTTCGGTTTAACCTCAACAGTCATTAAATTATTATACCGGGAAACATAAATAAAGGTGTCCACAATTTCTTTATATAATTATTAAATAATTTATCATCGCTTTACCTAGTTTATAATAAAATTCTGTTAAAATTATGCATAAGAAGTCCTTGCTTTTGTAAATCTACCCTTAACTGGAGATTTTTTTGTTGCCAGAGGATGCATTACCGCTTTTTAGTTTAGCTCTATCTCTTATTGACTTTGAAACAAAGCGAACAAGACAGCTTGCGTGACGAAAGCCAGCATATCTCCATGTTGAGAGCGGACTCTTGATAGACACTCTGACCCATGCTTTTTTGCACAAGCGTGATCTAATTTTAAGTAAAAGAGTCACGCCTGCCCGCTTAGGTGCGATTTTTTTATCACCCCTTCATTTCGGGATGCAGCTACTCCCTGAAGAGAAAACTTTTCCATCGCCGTCCGGGCGATGGAACAGGGATAAAAAAATGCCAAAAGTTCAATAAGGCTGAATTGTTGGTCATTGCTGATCAAGAAGAGTATTTTTCGGCAACCGGAAGCTCTGATTAAACCTTGAAATGCTCTTATTTGAGTGGCAACGTGATTCCGAAGTGAAAAGTACTTTGTAAGGGCGTGAGTCAACAATTCTAGTTGCGACGATTGGATGAGACCCAGGTAGATACACATGAACACCATTTCTATGGCTAGCTACAGATCTTCTCAAAGGCTAAACCCGCTCTCGTTATTAGCACAATTATCTAGTCGTCAGGCTAATGGTTGTTTACAAATATCGAGTGGATCTGTGTCTTGGTCAATCCATCTAGAACAGGGTAAGCTAATCTATGCTTCAGATTCAGTTGATCCCTTCGAGCGGCTTGACCGCCATTTGCGTCAGCTTTCTCGTGAAATTCCGACACTTGTCAGTGCTGTTCGGGTTCAGGTTCGCTTGTTATTTGAGTCCGACTTAGAGAGTCAGTCGAGTCAAAATCCAGATTACCAAGCTATTAACTGGTTAGTCAATCAACAGTATCTCACCTCAGCCCAAGCCGCAACTCTCATCGAGGAACTGGCGGAAGAGGTTATTCGTTCGCTGCTTCCTGTCAGAGAAGGAACTTACCAATTAATGCCTCAAGATAACTTCGGGGATTTGCCTAAGTTCTGTCGCATTGAACTACGAACATTAGTTGAACGCTGTCACGAACAATTGCGACGCCAGCAATCTTCAGAATCCGTCAATGCGGCGTCTAGCGCTCCTCCGAATGCTTCGGCTCAAAATAGCACTCCCACCAAATTAGAGTTAATTCAAAAACCTAGCCAAAATTTAGCCAATAAATCTCCAAACGCTAGTGGCAGTGCGGGTGCAACTCAAACTACTGCCAAGAAAAAAACCACGTACACGATTGCTTGTATTGATGATAGTACAACGGTATTGAATGCGATTAATTCTTTTTTGGATGATAAAAGCTTCTCGGTAGTCATGATTAATGACCCGGTAAGGGCATTAATGCAAGTTGTTCGGATTAAGCCTGACCTGATTTTGCTGGATGTTGAAATGCCTAACTTAGATGGCTATGAATTATGTTCTCTCTTGCGGAAGCATTCGCTTTTCAAGACAACTCCCATCATCATGGTAACAGGTCATACTGGGTTTCTAGACCGAGCCAAGGCAAAGTTAGTCCGAGCATCGGGCTACTTGACCAAACCGTTTAACCAATCCGAATTGCTAAAGATGGTGTTTAAACACTTATCTTAGCTGAGGATGATAATGAATTGATTTTTCATTAATTTATGAGGATAGGTGAGCGATGAGCAAAACTTTAATGGGTACAATTTTGATTGTCGAAGATACTTTGTCGGAACTGGAATTAATGAGCCATTATCTTAGGGAAAGTGGCTATAACGTTATCAATGCAATTGGTGCGAAAGAAGCGCTTAACAAGGTTTTGGAGCAAAAGCCAGACGTAATTGTTACTGATGTAGTTATGCCAGGAATGAGCGGTTTTGAGCTGTGTCGTAGGCTTAAGACTCATCCCGTTACTGAAAAGATTCCCATAGTAATTTGTTCATCTAAAAACCAGGAAATTGATCGCCTTTGGGGGATGAAACAAGGCGCCGATGCCTACCTGACTAAACCCTTTACCCGCGAACAAATTCTACGTGCCATAAAATCAGTCGCTCTGTAGGACAGTCAATCATTTGTCTCTTATCGTTTGTTTATTGGAAAAACCGATAATTCATGACCAATGACTAATGATCCATAAATAAAATTATGCCAGATTTACCCACCCTGACAAACACACTCGCTCTCTTACCGAAAAAAACCCGGCACGCGAAAAATCAGGGAGATACGTACCTTAGGTTTCAGTTAGGTGAAAAAACATCGGCTGTTTTGTCAATGAGTCGGGCGCAGGAAGTTATCGTTTTGCCACCGGGACGACTGACACCGATGCCAAATATGCCCCCCTATGTCTTGGGATTGCTGAATCGGCGTTCTCGCGTTTTGTGGGTGATTGATTTGGGCAAGATGTTAGGGTTACCAGAAGTTCTGACGAATGTTCAGCAATACAGCATCATCATTATCCGCAATAGTTCAGGGTCTTTAGGGCTAGTTGTCCAAACTGTTGAAGGTGTGGTGCGTCTTACACCGGATTCTATTCAATCGCCCCACGGTCAAGTGTCATCGAGTTTGGTTCCCTATTTACGCGGATGTACTTTACAAGATCGAGAAATTTTATTGGTTCTGGATACTGAGGCAATTATGGGTTACGCACAGCGATAAGTAAACAGAATAGAGCGATTGAATTCTTGGCTCCAGATAGCTTTGGTGGGAGTTCGGGAAAAAATGGCTTTTGTTACAATTTTCTATCTCATTGCCAATTTATTATCACACAATGGTGCTTGTTTCATGGTTCAGAAATTCGATACAGCCAGCAATGGTGATAACCAAATTCCAGATACTATCAAGAGTAATAGCGTGAGGGATAATGGCTCCATTTACGGTGCCGACTTCCAGGATAAAATGAATGTGGCTCCGACTTTTCCAGTCAGTGCAACTCCTGCCTCTGTAACCGACGGGTCTGCCAAAACGGGTTCATGGTGGGGGCGACTTTCGTTATCGACCAAAGCCACAGTTTGCGCGGTAACAATTAGCGTCGTCCCCGTCCTCGGAATTGGGGTTATGGACTATGTTGTGGTTAACCAAACTATTAAGCAAGAAATCGCAATAGACAAGTCGAGCAAAACTCTGTCAAACCTGCTGTGGGGAACGGGTATAACGGCTTTGTTAGCGGGTATTGTCGCTGTGTTACTGGCTAAACGTGCTGTTGAACCAATTCTTGAGGCTTCCAGCGCTGTCCAGAAACTGGCTCAAGGGGATTTGGATACCCGTCTCCGTGTCGCAGGAGAAGACGAACTTGCCAGTTTGGGTTCTAATATTAATCGCATGGTTTCTCAAGTTCAGACACTTCTGGAAGAGCAAAAAGCGTCCGCCCTGGCGCTACGAACCTATGCTGAAACGGTCAATGCGGCGAGTCGAGGGGATAAGCAATTTCTATTTGATCGGGCGGTTACGGAAGCTAAAAAACAACTCAATGCGGATCGGGTGGTAATCTATGGGTTTGAACCGGACTGGAGTGGCAGTATTGTTGCTGAATCCGTTGATCCCGGTTGGCCCAGGGCGCTGATGGACAAGATTACAGACCCCTGCATTCCCCGAAAAATTCTAGAAGAGTATCGCAAAGGGCGGGTTGTCCCGACATCTAACGTTCAGCAAACGGGTTATTCTCCAGCTCACCTTCAGCTATTAGCCCGACTTTCGGTCAAATCTAATTTGGTTGTGCCTATTGTATCGGGTAACGTTCTGATTGGTCTATTGGTTGCCCATCAATGCGCCAATACCCGCGTGTGGCAACCTTCGGAAATCGATTTCCTCAAAGAATTAGCGACCCAAGTCGGTCTTTCATTAAGTAGTATTACTCTGGCGTCATCAAAAGCCGCTGAAGCTGAACGTGTGCAGCGCTGGAATGATATTATTCCCCGGATTCGCCAGTCGCTTAAAGCTGAAGAGATTCTGGAAATGGCTGTAACGGCGGTTCGTGAAGCACTTTTGACAGATCGCGTGTTGATTTTCCGCTTTGATGATACCAACAGTGGTACATTTGTTTCAGAAGCCGTAGCCCCCGGTTGGAGCAAAGTTCGGGGACAATCCTTTAAAGCGACAGCAAACGACGGGGATATGGCTCAAGCCTACAGCGATCGACAGGTTCGTATCGGTGATAACCTTGATGATACGAAAAGCAGCGATTGGGAATACACCATGCTCTCGGAACTGTCGGTTAAAGCTTATATGATGGCACCGATTATCCGAGAGGGTAAAGTCTATGGCTTACTCTGTGGTCACCAGTGTTCCAAACCCCGCATCTGGCTAGAGGCAGAAACGGATCTATTTTCCCAAATTGCTGACCAAATTGGCTTTGCCCTCGACCAAGCGGCGCTGTTGGAACAGCAAGCAACTGCTACTGAACTGGCTGAGCAACTCAACGATATTACCTCTAACATTCGGGAGTCGTTCAATGTTGAAGAAATCTACGAGGCGGCGATTACAGGTGTGCGCCAAACTCTAGACACCGACCGAGCTATTGTGTATCTGTTTGATGCTAACTGGCAAGGCACTATCGTGGCTGAATCAGTGGGTCGCACCTTCCCCAAAGCTCTGGGTGCCAATATTGCTGACCCCTGTTTTGCTGACAAATATGTGGAAAAGTACAAGCGGGGTCATGTCAGTAGCAATGAAAACATTTATGAGGCAGACTTGAATCAATGTTACCTTGGTCAGCTCGAACCCTTCAAGGTTAAGGCGAATTTGGTCGCGCCGATTCTGGCAGAGGGGAATTTACTGGGACTTTTGGTTACTCATCAATGTTCAAGTTCGCGCCGCTGGCAGGAGGCAGAAATTAATTTCTTTAAGCAGGTGGCGATTCAAGTGGGTTTTGCCCTTGATCAAGCTAATCTGCTGGAACAGCGGGAACAAGCCCGGATTGAGGCGGAGTTGGCATCTCAAGAACAGCGCCAACAAAAGGAATCTCTCCAGCTTCAGCTTTTAGAGTTGCTTTCTGATGTGGAAGGTGCTGCCCGAGGGGATTTGACTGTGCGGGCGGATGTGACTGTGGGTGAAATTGGCACGGTTGCTGACTTTTTTAATGCTGTGATTGAAAGTCTGCGGGGAATTGTTACAAGCGTGAAAACTGCCGCGACTCAGGTGAATACGTCCTTAGGTGAAAATGAAGGGGCAATCCGTCAACTGTCGGAGGAGGCGCTTAAACAGGCGGAGGAAATCACTCGTACTCTGGATTCGGTTGAGCAAATGACTCGTTCGATTCAACAGGTGGCAGAGAATGCCCGTCAAGCGGCGGCTGTGGCTCGCACTGCCTCAACGACGGCTGAAGCCGGGGGACTGGCTATGGATCGTTCGGTGAAGAATATCCTCAATTTGCGGGAGACTGTTGCAGAAACTGCCAAAAAAGTCAAGCGTTTGGGTGAATCGTCCCAACAGATTTCTAAAGTGGTGTCTTTGATTAACCAAATTGCCCTGCAAACGAACTTATTGGCGATTAACGCTGGGATTGAGGCTGCCCGAGCGGGGGAAGAAGGTCAAGGGTTTGCTGTGGTTGCTGAAGAAGTTGGGGAATTGGCGGCTCGCTCAGCTGCAGCGACACGAGAGATTGAACAGATTGTGGAGAATATTCAACAAGAAACGGCGTCTGTGGTTGAGGCGATGGAATTGGGTACGTCTCAGGTGGTGGAAGGGACTCATCTGGTTGAGGATGCTAAGCAGAGTTTGAGTCAAATTTTAGAGGTGTCTCGCCAGATTGATCAGTTGGTGCAGTCGATTTCGACGGCTACGGTGTCTCAAGCGGAAACTAGCCAAGCGATTACTGAGTTGATGAAGGATATTGCTCGTCTTTCTGAACGCACGTCGAATTCGACTCGTCAAGTAGCTAGCTCTCTCCAAGATACTGTGGGGATTGCGGAGGAATTGCAGGCATCTGTGGGTGCGTTCAACGTTGGTACAGAAGGGTAAAGTTACAAAACTTTACACTTCATACTCTATAAGATATGTTTCTACCATGTCACAGGACAAGGAACTTGAAATTCAGCTCCAGTTTCTCGAAGAAGCCCAGGATTATTTGGACACCATTGAATCGGCACTCCTGGGTTTAGCTGGGAACCATATAGAGAGTCAGCAAATGGATTCGATTTTGCGGGCGGCTCATTCGGTTAAGGGGGGTGCGGGAATGATGGGGTATCAGACGTTGAGTCATCTAGCTCACCGTCTGGAGGATTCGTTTAAGGTGATGAAGGTTCAGAGGAATTCCTTGAATGTGGATGCTGAACTTGAGGGTTTGTTGTTGGGGGCGGTGGATCGTCTCTCCAGCGTGCTTTCTCTTAATCGCCAGGGAACGGATGCTGACCCTGATTGGGTTTCGACTCAAGCGACGCCGGTTTTTGATCAGCTACATGAACGCCTGGGTGATCCGGTTGAGGAAGACGCCAACAGTATGCTGGGGGCGGAAGATGGTACGAATGTTGCGGCTTTACTGTTTGAAACTGAGGTGGAGGGGTGTCTGGCTCGGTTGGAATCGGTGGTGGAAGACCCCCAAGCGCCTTGCTTAGAGGAAGAGGTTTCGATTCTTGCCCAAGAGTTGGGGGGGTTGGGCGAGATGCTACAGCTAGAGGCTTTTAGTAGCTTGTGTGAGTCGGTGGTTCAAAGCCTGGAAGCTGCTCCCAATCAGGTTCGAGAGATTGCTAAGGCGGCGCTTCAAGCTTGGCGGCGATCGCAAGCGCTGGTTTTGGTGAATCAAGTTGGTAGTTTGCCGACTCATATCGAAGTGCCGGGAGTTGTTGTAACACCGACGCCTGCTACTGAGTTGGTGGAAGAGGATTGGGTTGCTGAATTTGACAGTTATAGCTCAGAGTCCCAATCTGTTGAAGAAGTGGGAACGGCGGCTGAGTTTGACTATAATCCAGACACTGAGTTTGTGGAAGCGGCGGGAACGGCGGCTGAGTTTGACTATACCTCAGACACTGAGTTTGTGGAAGCGGCGGGAACGGCGGCTGAGTTTGACTATACCTCAGACACTGAGTTTGTGGAAGCGGCGGAAACGGCGGCTGAGTTTGACTATAATCCAGATACTGAAGCTGCCGAACCGTTGATTAGTGACGAGGGTATTTTTGAGCCAACGGCTACAACGTCCTATTTCGGCTCTCTGTCGAGAACTGTCGATCGCGATGCTGGCGTGGAAAGAGCCGGTGAGGTGAGATGGCAAGAGGTGAAAGCCTCGTCGAATCAAGCAGAAAGAGCGACTAAAGATTCTCCAGAAAATACAGTCCGTATTCCAGTTCGACAACTGGATCGGCTTAACGATCTGTTTGGAGAACTGACCATTGAGCGTAATGGTCTTAGCTTACACTTGGCTCGTTTGCGTACTTTGATGGAAAAACTTAGCCGCCGAGTTAACCATCTGGAACAATCGAATGTTCGCCTGCGTACCACCTATGATACTGTTGCCACAGGGGTCAGTTCTGTGCCAGCGGGGTTAAAATCCCTGGTGAATTCTCTGGCGACAAAACCGGGCGGTTCATGGCGTCCGACACCGGTGCAAAATTTGACGGGTTTCCCTGAGGAGAATGCTTCAAGTGGTGAACATGGGGAGAGTCTGGCAGATATCAGTAGCGCTTTTGATGCTTTGGAGATGGATCATTACAGCGACTTACACTTGCTGTCGATGGAAGTGATGGAAACGATTGTCCAGATTCAAGAAGTCACGTCTGATATTGAACTGAGTCTGGAAGATACTGACGGGACGGTTCGCGAACTTAACCAAACGTCTAAGCAGCTACAAACGAATCTGACTCGGGTTCGGATGCGTCCTTTGTCGGATTTGGTGGGGCGATTTCAACGCGCTTTACGGGATCTGGCGTTACAGCATGGGAAAGAGGTTGAACTTAAGGTTTCTGGGAAGGGGACTCTGATTGATCGCAGTATTTTGGAGGCGCTCTCAGATCCGTTGATGCACCTGGTTCGCAATGCGTTTGACCACGGGATTGAGAAACCTGATATTCGTCAGTCTCAAGGGAAACCGGCTCAGGGGACGATTGAAATTAAAGCGGCTCACCGGGGGAACCAGACGATTATTACGATTAGTGATGATGGGAATGGGATTAACCTGAATAAAATCCGGGCAAGGGCTGAACAAATGGGGTTGGATGCGGAACTGCTGGCGGCGGCGAGTGAGGATGAGTTGCTCTCGCTTATTTTTGAACCCGGTTTTAGCACCGCCGAACGGGTGACTGACCTGTCGGGTCGAGGTGTCGGGATGGATGTGGTGCGTAATAATCTTAAGCAAATCCGGGGGGATATCCGGGTAGATACTCAACCGGGTCAGGGGACAACCTTTACGCTCACGGTACCGTTTACCTTGTCTGTGGCGCGAGTTCTATTGGTTGAGAGTAATCATACCATGTTGGCATTTCCCACGGATGTGATTGAGGAAATGCTTTTACTTGATGATGAGCAGATTTTGACGACTCCGGGTAGTGAGGTTCTTAAGTGGGAAGAGGAGATGATTCCTCTGATTCGTTTAGGTGCGTGGTTAACGTTTAATTGCTCCCGTAAAATAACGACTCCTGAAGGTGTACCTAGTATTAGTGAGCCAACGGTGCTGATGATTAGTCCTAGTGATCAGTTGATTGCATTACAGGTGGATCGTTGTTGGGGTGAGCAGGAGGTGGCGATTCGCCAAGTGGAAGGTCCTCTTTCTATGCCTTCTGGGTTTGCTAGTTGTACAATTCTTGGTGATGGTAAGGTTGTGCCGCTGGTGGATGCGGCTTCATTGCTGCGCTGGATGAGGAGTGAGCGCACGCCGGACACGGAAGGGTCTCTGGTGGAGCAATTGCCTCAACTGGATGCGCCTAGTCGTGATCGTCCACTCAATGTGGCGACGCCTCAACCCCAGAGAGATACGGTTCTGGTGGTTGATGATTCGATAAATGTGCGCCGATTTTTAGCGTTGGCTTTGGAAAAGGCTGGGTATTTGGTGGAACAAGCCAAAGATGGTCAAGATGCTGTGGAAAAACTGTTGGGTGGATTACAAGTACAAGCGGTTATTTGTGATATTGAAATGCCTCGCCTGGATGGTTATGGCTTTTTGGCTCGGATCAAATCTGACCCGGCTTTCAGCAATTTACCTGTTTCGATGCTGACCTCTAGAACTGGGGAGAAACATCGCCAGTTAGCGATGACTTTGGGTGCAAGTGGCTATTTTTCTAAGCCTTACAATGAGCGTGAGTTATTAGATACTCTAGAGCAGTTAATTCGGGGCAAGGTTCCGGTTTAAAAAAGGTGAGGGAGTTTTGAGTTTTGAGTTTTGAATGTTCCAGACGTGCCATGGCGCGTCTTGACCCAACGCTCCCTTATCTCCCCTATCTCCCTCATCTCCCTTATCTTCCTCATAATTTATAATTCATTATTCCGACTATGGCTGTTTTTTCTCCGCTTTCTTCCCGACGATCTACCAATCGCAAGCCTCAACCGACTCAACAGTTAATTGTTTTTCGCCTTTATACGGAAGGTTTTGCTTTGCCGATTCGAGCTGTGCAAAAAGTGATTCCTCGGGGCAAAATTTATGGCGCCCCCCAGGGGGGAGCTGTGGGGTTAACTCTTTATCAAGACCAAGAGTTACTGGTGATTGATGTAGACCATCGGATATTTAAGGGGGCTGAACCGCCAAAGTTATCGCTTAGTTCTAGTCAGAGGGACGCGGCGGAATCTGCAAGAACAGCATCGGAGAAATGGGAGGATGATACTGAGCAACGTTACCTGCTGATTGTGCAGAACCGAGCTGGCAAAATTGTGGGGTTACCGATTGATTCGCCGCCTTCGTTACAGCGTGTTCCTGAGTCGGCGTTTAAGCCGTTAACGGCGGATTATATGGCTCAGGGGAATCTTCGCTGTGTGAGTGCTTTGGTGAGGCAAAATCCAGAAGACCCGCCGCTATTTTTGCTCAATCCGGAGCAGTTGATTCAGTCTCAACAGACTTTGTTGCCAGGAGGAAATTGAGGTTACCCTATGAACAAATTTCCTCAGTAAGCCAGTCGGGTGAAATTCCGGTGATTCCGGCGGAATCCGCTCTCACTCGTCGAAAATTTTTTATCCCACTACATTATATTTTGGAATCATAATAAAAAATTTTTCCGCTCCTATTTTCCACCTCACCGGAAAAATTCATTGATAATCTTTACCAACTGCTCACAGTGAAAGTTGAGCTTGTTGACAGGTGATGCATCCATGAAACGAAATCGGCAAAGTGTACTGAGAGTGGGTACGTAATCAGTAGGGATTGAGTCATACTCAGACAATAGCCCAACTTCCCTTTTCGGCAAAGTTTTTTGCCCGTTCTTCAGTTAAGCCTTCTGAAGGAGCGAGGTCGTAATTTGATAAACCCACAATATTTCAGATTTGTCAAACTTTTCAGACGAAGCAATTTTATATAACTTATATAAGCGAGAGGAATCCGAGCCAAGCCGTGAAATAGTGTTAAAAGCTAAAACACTGGATGGGCAAGGGTTTCAGGATTGGGTTGCTTCGGGTGTCAACAACCCTATATTTACGCCAAGAAGCCATCAATGCATCTAGACTTCTCATTGTCCCAAGCTGCTTAAACAGAACTCAGGTTAGAGTAATCAAAGCTGTTATCAGCATTTGATTTTGCTCATTAGTGCCGATGCTAATGCGAAGTTTATCTTCTAAGCCAGGCTGATTGAAGTAGCGCACCAAAATCCCCTGCTCCTTTAGTGCTAGATAGATTTGTTCTGCATTACCCTGGGGCGGTTTTGCCAACAGGAAATTAGTTTGAGAAGGCCACAACTGGAAGCCTAATTGCTTGAGAGCTACTGCCAACTGGGCCCGCGATCGCTTTACCTTTGTGGCACATTCATTTTTATAGGCTTGGTCGCGCATCGCCGCCGCACCGACCGCACAAGCAATTGCATCAATGTTATAGCTATCTTTCACCTTAAACAGCCCAGCTAATAACTTTGGATTAGCAATTCCAAAGCCCAAGCGTAAACCTGCTAGCGAGTAGCCTTTAGATAGTGTTCGCAGTACAATTACGTTCTCGAATTCTTCAACTAACGGCAAGGCGGTTTCTGCCGCAAAATCAACGTAAGCTTCATCAATCACTAAAACACTAGACAACCTTGAAGCCAATTGTCGTAGCTGGGCGCTTGCAACAACATGCCCGGACGGGCTATTGGGTGAGGCAATAAACGTTACCACACCCTTGGCTGCCACCAGTTCTTCAATTGGTAAACAGTAGTCCTCTGGATAGGAAATTTCAATATTCTCTGCTGACTGCATCTGCGTTAACGTGCGATATAGCACGTAAGTTGGCACGGGATATACCACCTTACGCCCTGGCTCTGCACAAGCACGTACCACTAAATTCAGTACTTCATCACTACCATTCCCAACGATTATCCAGTCAGCAGGAACTCCTAGTGCTTCGCTTGCCGCTTGACGAAACTCCGAGGCATAGGGATCTGGGTAGCGTCGCAACCATTCACTATCCAAGTTTCGCAGCACTTCTATCGCAGCAGGTGAAGGTGGATAGGGATTTTCGTTAGTATTGAGCTTAATGATTTTTGTCCCAGGCTTTGGCTGCTCGCCGGGGATGTAGCCAACCATTGCATCAATGCTTGGGCGCAGGTATGGACAGGCTAGCCCTGCTTCACTTTTTAGTTTGTTACTATCCAATTTCATTCAACTGGTTGTTTTAACTGTCAAGGCCGCCAATCGGCTCATCTCTAAGTATTTGCCAGTACGTTCATTCCAGTCCTTTAGCGGCATTAGAGCTATCAGGTCATTGATTCTTGATGCTACCTCTAAGGCTTCATCCTTATCTCCTCAAGAGAGTCAGCCCGATCGCGATCGCGGCTTAACAGTTTTCGCGGAAGTCCTCACCCTCAGTGATAGCAGGGTGAGGATGGACAGCAGGAAATCGGAGGCACGGAGATTTCCAAATCATCTTAACGCACTGAGTCCTTTGTAGTACAATGAGAATAGCTTACCTAGGTCTACCTTCTAAGGCATGGGAAGACAGATGGTTGAGTCAGGTGTGATAGAGATGTAGTCCTTGCGCGTTAATGAACTCGACCACCGTTCGCTTTTAGCGTCCTCCAAAAGAATAGCGCAAGATGCCTATTAGCATTATTCGGTTAGAACTCTAACCACAAACCGCTGTCATCCAAGCGGACTAACAAAATATACTGCCTTTGGAAGACGGGCGGCTGCCTGTGGACGCCCTTGTAAGACCATCACGCCTATTGAGTTCTGGACTTTTCCCAAAAAAAAGTACCCAACGTGGCATCGGCGGATGAAGCGGGAAATCCCAAAGACGAATAAGACCGTCCTTGCTTGCTAGTTGGAAGCCCCAAATAAGAGCGAAGCAAGTTGGGGTACTTCACCCATGCCGTTAACACTTCATCGCGTCCATCAGGCAGCGGGATGGCTTGCCCATTCTCATCGATTAAGAGCTTACCCTGGCAATCCTTCCGAAAAGAAGGAGCCGCAGCGCCATAAACATACTGCCTATTATCTCGGCTTCCCTCCCTCCTCAGCCGGGGGAGCTTGTACCCAATCAAGCCCAGTAGCTTCTGTGCGATCGCCCAAACTATAACTAAAACTTATCGATGCATTCAGGAACGCTAATCCTCATTTCCTTTACAAACCTTAATGTTCTCTGTAAAGTAGTAGACATAATCATTCATTTGACTTAACAAGTCGATAGCAATTATCCGAACCATGACAACCACATTACAACGTCGCGAATCCGCATCCTTGTGGGATCGGTTCTGCGAGTGGGTCACCTCCACCGAAAACCGCCTGTATATCGGCTGGTTTGGTGTACTGATGATCCCAACTCTCTT
>NZ_JAVJRX010000029.1:0-64457 GCF_040219735.1 Coleofasciculus sp. G1-WW12-02
TCAAATCTTTGACACCATTTATCAAAGCAATTAGGCATCGCTGCTGGATGAGTCTCTTTCATGTCAAGTCCAGAAAACGTGAAAGACTTGCTACAAATACATTATAACCTGTTTTAGTTCTTTTTTTCGTTCAAGTCCCACTATTCTGAATTAGAAGCTCCCGTTATAGCGAAAGCTTAACGGGAGAGAACGTCACGAAACTGTCTTAGATTTAAAAGATTGCGGCGGTATTCTGGTTGCTGTTGGACCTCACGCCTCCACAACTCCCACAGCCACCTTGAAAAAGTTAGGGGTGGATGGTGTTGTTTTGGGAGAATGCGAGGATATTCTGCCTAAATTAAGTCAAGACTGGCAGAATGTATCCTCCATTTGCTACTGGGATGGGGAGAAACCCCGCATCCAAGGCAGTCTCAATGCCACCGATATGAATAGATTGCCAGCCTTACACTGGTCTAAGGATACCATCCAGAAGCATCATCACCATCACCACCGTTTTGACGCCCCCCCTATTGGTTTTGGTGCGGAAATGGAAACCTCACGCGGTTGTCCTTTTCACTGTTCATTCTGCGCCAAAGACAATTTCCGCGATCGCTATCGTAAGCGCCCTCTAGAGATAATTCTCGAAGAATTGGATGGTTTAATTGCTCAAGGTGTGGAATACGTCTATTTTATTGATGAGATTTTCTTACCCAATCGCACTTTACTTAAAGCATTAGTTGAGCGAAATGTCAAGTTTGGCGTACAGACCCGAATTGACCTGTGGACGCTACCTCTGTTGGAATTATTGGGGCGTGCGGGTTGCGTTTCCTTAGAAGCGGGTGTTGAGAGTATTTCGCCCGCCGGACGAGAATTGCTTGATAAACAGTGTAAGTTGTCTACCGATGAACTGACCAAGTTATTGATTTTTGCTAAGAAACATATTCCATTCGTTCAAGGGAATTTGTTAGATAGCAAAGTTGATGATTTAGAAGCTATTGCCGCTTGGCGTCAACATTTACAGCAAGCAGGGGTTTGGGCAAATAAACCGGTGCCAATGTTTCCCTATCCCGGTTCTCCTGACTATACTAAAAAATGGGGAATTCCCGATGAAAATGCCTGGGAAAGGGCGAATGAATATTACCTGAATGTTTATGCCGAGTTTAGCGATATTCAGGAACAACAGCCGCTTCCTTTATCTGAGTTGGAATTTGAGCCGCTGAGTTATAAAAAATGAGGTTCGTAGTAGGCACTTTAGTGCCATAAGCGCTAAAGCGCTTACTACAAACAATGAAGGTTACTATATCGACGCTTTAGCTGTCATAATTCATGATTCATGGTAATCATAAATTAACAATACCCAAACGCATTTTGATGACGGCTGACACTATCGGCGGTGTCTGGACTTATGCGTTAGAATTGGCAGCTGCTTTAAGAAAATATGAGATAGAAATCGCACTCTGTACCATGGGCGCACCGCTAACACCGCAGCAACGCACCGCCGTAGATGCTATTTCTAATGTGACAGTATTCCAGAGTCATTTTAAGCTGGAGTGGATGGATAATCCCTGGGATGATGTGCAACAAGCCGGGGAATGGTTGCTGCAATTGGGAGAACGGCTGAAGCCGGATGTGGTACATCTCAATGGCTATGCCCATGGTGCATTACCTTGGAGGATACCCGTTTTAGTAGTGGGACATTCCTGTGTTTTGTCGTGGTGGGAGGCGGTAAAAGGAGAAGCTGCACCCCCTAGCTGGGAGCCATACCGTCAGCAAGTCCGGCAGGGTTTACAATCAGCAGATAGGGTGATTGCGCCATCTGCGGCAATGCTGGCGGCACTTGAGCAGCATTATGGTACATTGGCGAATAAAAAAGTTGTGCCGAATGGTTGTAATCCCGATCAGTTTTATGTAGCCCAGAAACAAGACGTTATCTTCACGGCGGGGCGTTTGTGGGATGAGGCAAAGAATGTAGGACTATTAAAAGATATTGCGCCTGATTTATCTTGGTGTGTTTGTATTGCTGGGGAACAGCAGCATCCAGAGGAATCCCCCCAACCTTCCTTAAAAAGGGGGGCTATAGATAAGACGGATAAGAGGAATAAAACGGGTCAAAAGACTGTATGTTGGTTAGGGCGTCTGTCTGCTGAGGAAATGGCGTTTTGGTATGCTCGTGCTTCAATTTACGTATTACCTGCACGATATGAATCCTTTGGGTTATCGGTGCTGGAAGCAGCGCTGTCAGGATGTGCGCTGGTATTGGGAGATATTCCCAGCTTGCGGGAAATTTGGCAGAATGTGGCTGTATTTGTGCCACCGGATAATCGAGACGCCCTGAAAGATGCGATTGAGGGTTTAATTACAGATTCAGCCAAACGCCGTCAACTAGCCAGTTTAGCACGCGATCGCGCCCTGAAATTCACACCCCAACGCATGGCAAATAGCTATTTAAACACCTATCAAGCCTTGATTGACCAAAAATGACGCAAAACCCCTTACACATTGTTATGTTCTGTCATTCCCTGTTATCTGACTGGAATCACGGGAATGCTCACTTTTTACGCGGAATTGTGAGCGAGTTGCGATCGCGCGGTCATCAGGTTAGTGTTTATGAACCCCATGATGCTTGGAGTCTCCAAAATCTCTTAGCCGAACATGGGGATGCACCCATTGCCCAATTCAAAGCCATTTATCCGGGTTTAGAGAGTATCCGTTATCATCAGGACACCCTGGACTTGGATAAGGTGCTCGATGGTGCAGATTTAGTCATTGTCCACGAATGGAATAACCGGGAGTTCGTGGCTAGGATTGGCGAACATCGAGACAAGGTAGGTGGCTATCGGCTGTTATTTCACGATACTCATCATCGGTCAGTGAGCGATCGCGCCAGTATGGCAGCCTATAATCTTTCTAATTATGATGGAGTCCTAGCATTTGGCAGTATTATCCGCGACATTTATTTAACCGAGGGCTGGACAAAACAGGCTTGGACATGGCACGAAGCCGCCGATACTCGTATTTTCCACCCAATTACAGGGGTTGAATCAGTCGGCGATTTAGTCTGGATTGGCAATTGGGGAGATGAAGAACGAACGGCTGAGTTATACGAGTTTCTGATTGAACCCATCAAGGCGTTAGGAATAAAAGCAAAGGTACATGGAGTACGCTATCCTAAAGACGCGATCGCATCCCTCAACGCCGCAGGAATTGATTATGGGGAATGGTTGCCCAACTACGAAGTGCCGCAAGTCTTTGCTCGTTTTCGCGTTACCATACACGTTCCGCGACGCTTCTATACCCAAATCCTCCCTGGTATTCCCACAATTCGCGTCTTTGAAGCCCTCGCCTGTGGGATTCCCCTGATTTCAGCACCGTGGGACGATGTAGAGGGTTTATTTACACCCGGACAAGATTTTCTCATCGCTCACACGGGTGAGGAAATGCAGCAACACTTAAAAGACGTACTTCACGACCCAGATATAGCACAAAACCTTGCCCAAAACGGACGCCGTACCATCCTAGAGCGACATACCTGCGCTCATCGCGTGGATGAACTCTTGGACATTTACGCCACACTGCATTTCAGATAGCCTTGTTCCTAGGCTCTGCCTAGGAATGCTCCTGAGGAGGCTCTGCCTCCCGTAGTAAAGGTTCAATCAACTTAATATGACAAAAAAGATTAACATCGCCTTTTTCGGCTCCAGCTTAGTATCCGCTTACTGGAACGGTGCAGCCACCTACTATCGCGGTATTATCCGAGCCTTACACGAGCGCGGACATCAGATTACCTTCTACGAACCCGACGCTTATGAGCGCCAAAAGCACCGTGATATTCCTGACCCAGATTGGGCGAAGGTTGTCGTATACTCAGCAGAGGGAAATCAGGGGGTAAACCGCGCCCTTGAAGATGCCAGCAGCGCAGACTTAATAGTCAAAGCCAGTGGGATTGGCGTCTTTGATGAATACTTAGAAACGGCTGTTTTAGACATCAAAAAACCCGACGCCCTCGTCGCATTCTGGGATGTAGATGCACCAGCCACCCTTGACCGGGTGCAAAACAACTCTGCTGACCCTTTCCACCCTCTAATTCCCAACTATGACCTCATCCTCACCTACGGTGGCGGCGAACCCGTTATCAACGCTTATAAAGCCTTGGGAGCGCGTGAATGTATCCCGATTTACAATGCCCTTGATGCCACCACTCACTACCCCGTTTCTCCTGACTCTCGATTTGCGGGTGACCTAGGTTTCTTAGGGAACCGAATGCCAGACCGAGAGACTCGTGTTGAGGAATTTTTCTTTCGGGCAGCGGCTCAACTCCCTGACTATAAATTCATCTTAGGCGGTAATGGTTGGGGGAGTAAAGAAATGCCAGTCAATGTTAATTATCTGGGACATATTTATACTCGTGACCACAATGCCTTTAACTGTACACCCATAGCCGTTTTAAATATCAGTCGTGAAAGCATGGCACGCTATGGGTTTTCTCCAGCAACGCGAGTGTTTGAAGCAGCAGGAGCGGGGGCTTGTATTATTACCGATTTCTGGAAAGGGATAGAGCTATTTCTGGAACCGGAGCGGGAAATTCTTGTTGCTGAAAATGGTGATGAAGTTGCTGAAATTTTGCGCCAACTGACCCCGGAGAAAGCTAGCAAAATTGGGGATGCGGCTCGTCAGCGCGTTTTGGCTAAACACACCTACGCACATCGAGCTGAACAACTAGAAGCCATCCTATTTTCCGGCTTCGATTCCCGAAAAACTAATTCTTGATAAGCTTTAGCTACAAAACAAATCATTCAAGGGCAAACCCAATTGTAGGGTGGGCAATGCCCACCAGCCTTAAATCAGCAACATTGATCTTAAGTACAAGAGAGTAGATGTAGGTTAGGATATAGTCTGGCTTTCTCTGCCCTATGCCTTATAATTAAATATGTTGTCATAGTTAAATTGCACGATAGAAATAAATGATAACTAACTTTAAAATTGACGAAGAACTTCTTGAAGAAGCTCTTGCTTTGTGCGATCATTCAACAGCAGATTTGGTAATTGAAGCAGCTTTACGTGAATATATTCAACGCCGCAAAAAACTAAAAATTTTGGAGTTATTTGGAACTATAGATTATGAAGAGAATTATGATTATAAGCAACAAAGACAAATAAGATGAACGTTATTGTTGACACATCCGTTTGGTCACTTGCATTGCGGCGCAATACACCAGACGATAGGACTTCTATCGTTAATGTGCTGCGAGAGTTGATTGCAGATGGACGAGTCGTTTTACTGGGAGCAATTCGTCAAGAAGTGCTTTCTGGAATTCGCTACACGGAACAGTTCGTTAAATTACGAGACTATCTTCGTGCTTTTCCAGACTTGGAGATAACCACGAAAGACTATGAACTAGCCGCAGAATTTTTCAACACCTGTCGCCGTCATGGTATTCAAGGTTCAAATACTGATTTTCTCATCTGTGCAGTCGCTCATCATCGTGGCTACAGTCTTTTCACTTATTTCGATAATTGCGTTTAATTCGTTGGCTGTCTATAGTAGTATTAGTGAACCCAAAGGCTATCTCTAGCTTGAACTCAGGCTTACCTCACCATCTGGAGGACTTCCCATGGCGATTGCTACTGCTTACGGCAAACCTTTTATTCCCACAGAATCCGACACCAGGCACTCTCAACAGAGTAGTCGTATCCTTGCTTCTCATATTACCCCTGACAGTGCTACCCATCGTCTCAAAATTGTTGAAGATGACGGCAGTGAGCAAGATGTTGTTATTCCTGCTGCTGCCTTTCATTTGCTTATAGACATCCTGTCACAAATGGCTCAGGGAAATGCCATCTCCCTAATTCCTATCCATGCGGAACTTACAACTCAGGAAGCCGCAGACATCCTTAATGTTTCGCGTCCCTTCCTAGTGAAATTGCTCTCATCCGGTGAAATTCCCTATCGCAAAGTGGGACGACACCGCCGCATCCGCTTTGCCGATTTGATGAACTATAAAGAACAGATTGATAGTCAACGGATGCACGCCCTTGATGAACTCGCTGCTCAGGCTCAAGAGTTGAATATGGGCTATGAGTGACGTATGACATCCAACTTCACAGTCCTCTACGATTCCTGCGTCCTATACCCAGCTCCACTGCGAGATCTGCTGATGCAGTTAGCGCTGACTGACCTCTTCAGAGCTCGCTGGACAAATGCAATTCAAGAGGAATGGAGCCGTAACGTTCTTAAAAATCGCCCTGATTTAACGCTGGAGCAACTTACTCGCACCCAAGAGTTAATGAATAGCTATGTTCGTGATTGCCTAATCACGAATTATGAAGACTTAATTCCCTCCCTTCAATTGCCTGATCCAGATGATCGACATATCTTGGCAGCAGCAATTAAAGGAAATGTAAATGTAATCGTGACATTTAACCTTTCAGATTTCCCTGAATCTACACTCAATCAATATGAAATTGAAGCCCAGCATCCTGATGATTTCATCTCTGATTTGATTGATTTGAGACCAGGCAAGGTTGCTGAGGCAGCACAGATATGTCGGAAGCGACTCAAAAATCCACCCAAATCGGTTAATGAATACCTGGAAACCTTACTGAAACAGGGATTAACTGTTTCTGTGTCGATACTTCGAGAAATCGATGATGAGACTTAGTATAGCAACCGCCATAGCTGTTAGGACACATCATTTAGTAGAGACGTTCCGCCGGAACGTCTGGAACAACAGTTCGTTTGTCTTAATCGATGTGTCTACTGCTATACCAGAAATGCGCTTCCAATCCTCATGAGCTGATCTACGTCAATTAACTGTACTTATGTACGAATATTTCAGGTACAGGAGCGGTCACGTCCACTATTGGAGGCGCGATCACTCAAGCTTCATCAACTCTATCATCCAGATTTGCCATTTCTTTAGAGGCTTTTACCGTTTGGATAAAAGAGTTAATAATTCCTGCTTGCAGAATTTTATTGTTAACAGTGACATTTTCTGCAATTGTTTCTTTTTCCTCTTCTGATATCTCAATTTTATCAAGTTTATCAACGGCAGTTTGTAGTTTTTTCTTTAATTCCCTAACAAGAAATTCAATTTTTACAAATTCATCTTTTGTAATTGTATTATTGTGCGCGACTTTACATCTTAATTGATAAAGCTCTTCCCATTTCTTTTGTAACTGACTATCTTCATACTCAACTAAGTCTGAAAAATATCTTTGCCAATTTGATTTAGGAATGAAATTGTTTAGTTCATCAATACTTAAGTCTTCAGGACGTTTAGCTTTTTTTATTTTATTGTAAAGTTCGTCAATAGCTTGATTATGATAAGGTTTAAACAAAAAATCCGATAAATGAATGAAATCAACTTTATATAAAAAATTATTCAATTCTTTCCTATCTCTAGCTTTATTAGTTTCAATAACTGATTTTACCTCTTTGGGTAAAGTTTCCTTTTCCCAATTAACTCCTACATTGGTAATCATAAATTTAGTCAGCAACTTTCGCATAAGATTTTCTATCTCATGGATCAGGGGATAGGCTTGGAGCGAATAGTAAGCCGAAATATCATCCCACAGGCAATTAAGTTGTATAGAAAAAGCATAAAATACTGTTCTAATACTTTTGAGAAATTGTTCAGTTGACCCAAGCTTGTATTATCCCCAGGAATGTGATCAAACCTGGAATCTGGGGTATATGGGTACTTACAGTGATGACCGACAACCGCCCTTGGAACGCTTACTCTTAGAACCCGCCCGTCAGTGGGGAGAAGGGCGCTTTGTGGTTGCAGGTCCTCAATATCCTGATACCATTCAGTGGTCGAGTAATGTGGAGCGAATTGAACATCTCCCACCGGCTGAACATCAACGCTTTTATAGTGCCCAGCAGTTTACGTTGAATATTACCAGAGCGGATATGGTGCGGGCGGGATATTCCCCCAGTGTGCGTCTGTTTGAAGCGGCGGCTTGCGGAACGCCGATTATCAGCGATTATTGGCAAGGATTGGAGACGATTTTTGAGATTGACAAGGAAATCCTGGTGGCTTACTCTCCAGAAGACGTTCTCGACTATTTGCGGGAAATACCTGACTCAGAACGTCGTGCTATTGGTTTTCGCGCCCGTAAGCGCGTCCTAGCAGAACATACGGCTGCTCATCGCGCCTTAGAATTAGAACAGTATATTATGGCAGCGAGATGATCAAATCTTCAGATTTCTCTGACTCATGAGGGATGACAGGAATCTAGATAGGTTTGATAGGGTTATCAGTTATGAAGATAGCCTAGTATTGGATGATCAATCCCCCTAAATCGGAAAATTTACCAGACGCGATCGCACAACTCGCCCCTTGGTTCCACAACCTCCATCTCCCCAATGGCACTCAAACCGCACCCAATCATTTCCTGGGTGATTTTCCGGCGTTTAAATGGCAGCAACTTGCCCCCCACCTACCGGAAAAATTAGACGGCTGGCGGGTTTTGGATATTGGCTGTAATGCTGGATTCTATAGTTTTGAACTTGCCCGTCGTGGTGCAATAGTAACCGGGATTGACCATGATGTCCATTATCTGGCACAAGCTCAATGGGCGCTTAAGCAATTTGACTTAGCGGATCGGGTTGAGTTTAAGCAAATGCAAGTTTATGACTTAGCTCACATTGAGGAATCCTTTGACCTAGTTTTGTTTATGGGGGTTTTCTATCACCTACGCTATCCCTTACTTGCCCTAGATATTGTGGCACAGAAGGTTAAACGCTTGTTGGTATTCCAAACCCTCAGCTTACCTGGTGAAGATATTTCCCAGGATACAGGCGATCGCCAAATTAATGATCGCGAGGCTTTAAATCAACTAGGGTGGCCCAAAATGGCGTTTATTGAACATCACTTTGCTGGTGATCCTACGAATTGGTGGATTCCTAATCATGCGGGGATTGAGGCGATGCTACGTTCGAGTGGTTTACAGGTTATCGGGTATCCGGGACACGAGATTTATTTATGCCAACCCGATCCGTCTAATCCGGCTTGCGTCAAGTCTTGGAATCAAAAAGAATTACTGGCGGCTACGGGAAAACCATGGCATTTGGCTTAGAGTCAGTTAAAGCAAAGTTCAACGCGATCGCGCCACCCTACGCTCACATCCCCAATCAGTGATTAAGCCCATACCACTAAGGATAATGGATGCGCGATCGCGTGGAATCAGTAGCCAAGTGAAACCTAATTG
This sequence comes from Coleofasciculus sp. G1-WW12-02, assembly GCF_040219735.1. Taxonomy (NCBI): domain Bacteria; kingdom Bacillati; phylum Cyanobacteriota; class Cyanophyceae; order Coleofasciculales; family Coleofasciculaceae; genus Coleofasciculus; species Coleofasciculus sp. G1-WW12-02. The sequence continues at coordinate 9,193 of NZ_JAVJRX010000029.1, forward strand.
TTAATAGGATTACGCTGTTGACAATTTAAATATTATATGTTAATAGATGCTCCTCAAGCTGAATCCCAGAGAAACTTTGTATTAGTCCTGTTTATCGTGAAGATTTGGTATATCTGTGTTTCACCTCTTCTCAAACCTTTACCAAACTTAATACAATGTAACCAACAGTAACGATAGGCATATATCCTTAGTCATGATTGGCAGTCAGATTCCCTGGATAACGACGATTATTGTATTGCCGCTGCTGGCATCCCTAGCGATTCCTCTAATCCCTGACAAAGAAGGTAAAACCGTCCGCTGGTATGCCCTAGGGGTTGGCATGGCAAACTTCCTCCTCACCATCCATGCCTTTTGGCGTCACTACGATTTACAAAATTCTCAGTTCCAACTCCAAGAAACCTATTCCTGGATTTCCCAATTAGGCTTAAACTGGTCAGTCGGCGTAGATGGACTCTCAATGCCCCTGATTGCACTATCGGGCTTAGTCACCACCCTCGCCATCCTGGCATCTTGGAAAGTCAACCGTAAGCCTCGTTTGTTTTATGCCCTGATGCTGGTGATGTACAGCGCCCAGATTGGCGTCTTCGCGGCTCAGGACTTATTATTATTCTTCTTAATGTGGGAACTAGAACTAATTCCCGTGTATCTGCTGATTTCCATCTGGGGTGGAGAAAAGCGCCTCTATGCCGCAACCAAGTTTATCCTTTATACTGCCGCAGGTTCTATATTCATTCTCATCGCCGCATTAGCCATGGCATTCTACGGCGACACCGTTACCTTTGATATGCAACAGCTAGCCCAGAAACATTACCCAATTGGGATGGAATTGGCGGTATATGTAGGCTTCTTAATTGCTTATGGCGTAAAATTACCGATTTTTCCCTTACATACCTGGTTACCCGATGCTCACTCTCAAGCCTCTGCCCCTGTCTCGATGATTTTAGCGGGTGTGTTGCTGAAAATGGGGGGTTACGGATTGATCCGGATGAATATGGAAATGCTCCCGGATGCCCATATTCGCTTTGCCCCGGTACTGGCTGTTTTAGGCGTCGTCAATATTATCTATGGGGCATTGACTGCCTTTGCTCAAGATAACCTGAAACGGCGCTTAGCGTATTCTTCCATTTCGCACATGGGATTTGTCCTGGTTGGTATTGCCTCCTTTACAGCGTTAGGCACCAATGGCGCGATGCTACAAATGATCTCTCACGGATTGATTGCCGCCGCGTTATTCTTCCTGTCGGGTGTCACCTATGATCGCACCCATACTCTGGAAATGGAAAATATGGGCGGTATGGCAAAACAAATGCCTAAAGTATTTGCCCTGTTCACGGCTGGTGCTATGGCGTCTCTAGCATTACCGGGAATGAGTGGGTTTGTGGGAGAATTGTCTATCTTCCTCGGCATGTCTACTAGCGATGCCTATAACTCATCCTTTAAAGTGGTCATGGTGCTGCTAGCCGCCGTGGGATTAATCCTCACTCCTATCTATCTACTCTCCATGCTGCGCCAAGTGTTCTATGGCACAGCTAAAGCGGAATTGGCGATGGATAATTATTTTGGAGATGCCAACCCACGGGAAATATTTGTCGCCCTGTGCTTGTTAATCCCAATTGTCTGCATTGGTTTATATCCCAAAGTTGCTACCCAAACCTATGATGTCAAAACCGTGGCGGTAACGGCTCAAGTGCGTGAAGCTCTGCCAGTCGTTGCTCAAGAACGGACAAACCTGTATTCTGGTAAATTCAACAGTTTCGCGAGAGTCCCCACCCTCGAAGCGAGTGCGCGTTCAGCAAACGATGCTTAGGGTGGGGAGGGATAGCGGGATGCCGGAGGGGCGAAGGCATCCAAATACTTGTCGCTAGTTCACGAGAGTGTTAATATAGAACAAGTTCGTGAAAGTGTTATGCAACAAGTCCTAACTGCCAAATTAAAACTAGAAGTCACCCAGGAGCAAAAAGAACAACTCCGGGTGACTTCTTTGGCATATAGGGATGCACTGAATTATACGTCCGGTGTTGCCTTTGAGATGGGTAAAACATACAACGGCACGAAAATTCAGAAACAAGTGTATTACATACTTCGCGAAAAGTTTAATCTTCCATCTCAGATGGCTTGTAACGTTCCCCGACAGGTGGGGGCAACATACAAATCTTTGCGAACAAAGTTGAAGCAAAACGAGGAGGCAATTAAAGCAGGTCGCACTCCTAAGCGGTACAAAGGATTAGATGTACCGCCTAAATTTGTTTCCAGAACCTGCACCTTAAACTACCAGAAAGATTATTCATTCGCTAAAGATGGTCAGGTGGGTATTACCACTACGACGGGTCGCATCAAAGTGAGCTACAAAGGCTACTCCAAGCATCTAGAAATGATTCAGTCTGGAGTAGCAAAGATTGGAGCTGGAAAGATTTGGTACTCTAAACCGACTAAGACCTACTACCTGCTAGTTAGTATGGAATTAGAAGTACCAGACCTGACCCCCAATGACATTAATAGAGTCGTTGGAGTGGATGTAGGGCAACGGTATATTGCTGTTGCAGCAGATACTCGCAACAAGACTCAGTTTTTCAGTGGCTCTCATGTGAGACATACGGCTTCTCGTTATGTAAAAGCGAGAAAGTCCTTACAGCGTAGAGGCACCCGTAGTGCAACTCGTAGATTGGTTGCATTGTCTGGACGGGAGAGACGGTTCATCGCTGACACGAATCACTGTATTGCCAACCAAGTGGTAACACCTGAAACCTTGATTGGATTGGAGAATTTAACCCACATCCGAGAGCGGACAAGACAGAAGAAAAAAGGCAAAAAAGCATCCAAGAAACAACGCAGGGCTAATAGCAATAGAGCTAAATGGTCATTTGCCGAACTACACGGCTTCATTGACTACAAAGCTGTTCTCAAAGGGAGTCTTGCCGTTAAAGTGGATGCTCATTACACTTCTCAGGCTTGTCCGCACTGCGGTCACACATCTAAAGAAAATAGACCCAATAAAGGTCTAACTTTTGTGTGTCAGCAATGTGGTTATACTCTCCATGCCGATTTAGTGGGTGCTAGAAATGTTGCACTTAGAGTGTTGCTCTCTCGCCAAGAGTGGGAGAGTACGGGGCGTATTTCAGCCGTCCCTGATGTATCTGGTGATGAAACCAAAACTGATTGCCGCTTAAGGTATTCAGGGCTGAGGTGGAGCCAAGATGCAATCCCCAACTTCAACGAAGTGACACCTCAAGGCGGAACGGAGTAAGTTGGGGTAGTTGAAGGAATTGATAATGCGATCGCGGCGTTGCAGGCGCAGTTAGAGCAAAAACAGCAACAGCTACAGCCTCTCGCCAAACCCAAGCAACCCTTAAGGTTAGCTGACGAGGTTGAGATAGCCACTCAACAGGCTTATGATCATGCCAATCGGATTAATGAACTCGCCACAGAACTGGTGGAAGAACTTAGGGCTTTAAAATCGATCGCCAATGATATGAGTTCCAGCTATTGGCAGTTGCATCACAAGCCATTTATTACCGGGTTTAAGGGTACGTCTGTTCCCTATCTGCGAGCAGATCAGGGGGTTTTAATGATTGGCAAAGTCATTATTTAGGGGTTGCTGAATAAGAACTGTTGTAGAGACGTTCCGCCGGAACGTCTCTACTAAATGATGTGTCCTAACCGCTATGGCGGTTGCTATAATTGAGACAAACAGTATCTGAGTCCTATCAAATCGTGTAAATGGTGGCAATAATCCCCCAAAAAGTTGACAATACTCTGATTTAGGGTGTTTCTAATCCTTTAAAGTTTGAGAATTTTTTTGACATCACTTCTAAGTTCTCCATAGAGCTTCAAAAAATTCTCTGGTATATAACTATAGTATTGACACCAGCGCTCATTAATATCACTAGATTGCCGATGAATCGGCATTTTAATTTCGTAGATCTCAGGCAAAGAACCAATTTTAATGAAACTTATTAATCCTCGAATTGTCTCTTCAAAGGATTGAATAAAATCCTCGTATACAATTTCATAAAAATCCACATAATTTTTGGCAAAAAACTTTCTCCACTTTTGGTTGCGAGCCTCAATTCCCTGCTTATATCTGTAGATATTCAAAGGTTTAAAAGCTAAATTTTTAGGTGCTTCGGAGATCAGATTTTCATCAGTTTTGACCCATTTTTGCGTTTGGTAAGCAATTTCAGTAGATACGGCTTGTTTGACTAAATTTCTACGCCATATATAGATAAAATAAGGATTAGGAAATATAGTCGAAATTATTTCCCAATCAGATTGCCTGCTCAAGCCCAAGTATTTTCGGGCTAAATTGATAAAATTCCGGAAATGCTCCCAGTGAATTTTTATGCCAAAAATTCCATTTTGGCTTGTCCCTTTCTGAAGTACTTGAGAAAGGTAATCTTGAAAACTGTTGGCACTATCTTGAGCAATATACTTTTCAATTTTAGCCGGATGAAAATACTCCAATGGTTTCCCACAAAAGCCTAGATCGCTTAGCGTTGAACATAAGAGAGTGCTGCCTGATCGTCCTGTGGAACAAACAATGTAACTTTTGTTGATCATAACTAATTTTAAAGAAATTATTCTCTATATTATTAGCCCACTAATTGCAAACCAACGTGTTTAATAAAAGCATACCAATCTTGACTAAAGCCTTTAAATTCAACATCCTTGAGGGTAAATTTTATGTGAGAATCTTCAATTGGCAACGATACCATATTATAGGCATCAGGTTTATTGGTTAATAGCACCAGTTCAGTCCCGGCGGGAATCGGTTGCAGGGCATTTGGACTTAGATACATAGATTGAACCGGGGCACGCTTAACTACGGTATCCACGTTAAAAACAATTTTGATCAACCCCCCTTGAGGCGGCAATGTTTTTCGGTAAACCATCATTTTGACAACATCTTTTTCTATTTGCTTTGAGAGCATCTGTGCCACCGTTTCTGTTGGTCTCAGGGGTTCTTTGGTGATTTGAACATGGTCAATAAACGCATACCAGTTTAAACTTCTGCCCTGAAAGCCAATATCCTGGAAACTGATCCGAATATGTCGGGTTAGATCTGGGGGAGTGTAGGATTGTAGGACTAATAGGGTGCTAGCAGGAATGGGCTGAAGTTTATAGCTTGGCAGTAAACTTGATTGAATGGGTTCTTGTTTAAGAATTGTATCTTGGGTAGACAGCATTCGGACTAAGCTAACCATAGTTTGATAGTTCCTTTAATTGTCATTCGTCATTTGTAAAATTATGCCCACTCTTAACACTTGATCGGGGCGGGTTTAGTTGCATCTGGGTGAGGCAATAAATGATAATAGTGAAACCCGCCCCTACACAAATTCTTTCCCTTCATTCTTAGGAAATACTGCCACGCTTGCGGGCTTCTTTGTAGGATATTCCCACATTTCTTAACCCAGCGCGAATCATCTGCTGTTCTAATAAGCTAAAAAAGCGGACGCGATCGCCTCCTCGAACCACAGCCTGATTATGGGCTTCTGCTATAGCAATGGGATAGCCATAGCCTTTGTAAACCTGTGCCAGCATTAAACTTAGAGATTGATTGAATAACATAGTATCCTGTGCTACCCATTCTGGGACTTCGATGCGGGCAATTTCTGTACCAACGTGAACATAGCAGAAATAAATCCGGTGATGATCGTATAGATCCAAAATTCGCACCGAACTGCGAAATAAAGGACTACGTTGTCCGGGTTCAAGTAAACTCGACCAAAGCATCGTATCACGTAAGGGTTCAACAACCTGACAAGGCAATTTATCAGTAACAGAGGCGCAATGGTTGATACAGTTGGGGGTGTCATAAGCACAGGCTTGTAACCGGAGAAAATGCAGGGCTTCGTTGCTGCGAGACGCACTCAAATAGCCCATCAGCGGTACATTGACTGATCGCAACTGATCCCAAGCCGCTAGAATCGGGGGAAGGATGCGATCGCGCGCTTCTGTGGGTAAGGATTCCAGAAACCAGTAAATCAGTGATCCATCCACCATCGCCAGATTAGGAATATCAAAGTGAGAACCTGGCGGATTGACCCAGCGACACGCCATTTCTGCCAATACCGATACCTCAGACACAGTGCGACGATACCCCATCCATTCCTCGGTACGAATCCCCCATTGGCGGGATATATATAAATCTTCCGGTCGGTAAAAGACTTCGGGTAGGCTATCCAAGAGCGGGTGTAAACTCTGCCCATAGTGCAACATCACCCGACCGACATTAATTAAATAACAATAGGCGATTTCGTGATGGGAGGGAGACATTTGAGACCCATCGGTGGCAAAAACCGTATGGCTTTCGGGAGGGGAATCCAGATCAAGGCGAGTATCCAGGGGTTCGACGGGAACAGCCGCCGTAAAGGTTATGCGATCGCGCCATTGCTGGTGGGATTGAATCAGCTCATCTTGTCGGCGATTAGTCTCCAGCAGCAGCTTTTGCGCCAGTTCCCAGCGTTGGCGACTTGCTAGCGCCTCCCCTTTCAGGTGCTGGCTAATTCCAGGGATTTGTTTCGCGAGTTTCGTGAGATCGAGCATATAATTATAGTCATCCCGGCAGAATAAGTATCATTATTTTATTTTTATTTAGTATTTTCGGTAATAATAATTCAAACTATTGCTTAAACCAGCCAAATACCGACTCTTCAGTTAATTAGTGTATCCAATTTTACAATTATCAACTTCATTTAGGATAAACTTCACGCGGTAAATATTAAGTTATATAAAAAAAACTTGCATTTATCGCGATAGTCATCCTAGAGTCAACACAATCCAATTAATATTCATGAGAGTATTGTGGAATCCAGGTAGAAAAAGCTCGATAACTGCGACTTAATTTAGCTCAAAGTTGTGTAGCGAATAATCGGAAAACTGTTTCCCATGAATAAGGAGATTTCAAATAAAAAATAAATTGATGCCGTTGGCATAAAGTTTGTTAATCAATAATACTGACGAGGTACACTATGGATGTTGCAACCCTTTCCAAACTTGGTGTAAAACATGCTGAAAATGCCGTAGCCGAATCCCTGCGGATTCAAACCGGATTAGATTGGACAAAGCCGGTTACGTTCTACGGGATTATCAATGAACGTTGTAATGTTAAATGTCGCCAGTGTGAGTATTGGCGACTCCCGAAATATAAGGACGAAATGACGGTAGAGGATTGGAAACGCGCCCTCCTCAGCATAAAAGACTTTGTGGGCGAGTATTCCATCAACTTTAGTGGCGGCGAACCTTATATCAAAAAAGGATTTCTCGACATACTGGCGTTTGCCAATAGCAATGGTATCCACTGCGGTGTGACCACAAATGGCTCATGCATGACCCAGGAAAACGCTGCCAAAACTGTAGCAGCGCGTCCCTTTAATGTAAATATGTCAGTGGATGCACCCAATGCAGAACTCCATGATTACCTGCGGGGTCAACCTGGTTTATTTACTAAGCTTTCTAACGGCATTAAGTATCTACGTCAGGAACAGGAAAAACAAGGCATAAGTTTTCCAATTATTGTCAAACCGACACTTAATCGCCTCAATTTCCGTTTAATGCCTGAACTGGTAGAATGGGCGCAACAGATTGGCGCTACGGCTGTTAATTTCCAGCCCGTCAATCTTTGGACACCAGAAACCTATAATGAACTGTGGCTCAAAACTGAAGACTATGAAGACTTTGCTCAGGTAATTGAGCGCCTGATTGAAATGAAGCAAAACGGTGCGCCGATTATGACGGGTGATGATGTTCTGCGGCTTTTCTTACCTCACTTCCGTGAAGAAAAGGCTCCTGAATCCGTTCGCCCCTGTCGAGTTGGGCTTCGCAATTTCTGGATTGAAACAGATGGGAATGTGAAACTCTGTAATGATTATCCAGTCATTGGTAATGTTAAACACCAGAGTGCTAAAGAAATCTGGTATGGAGAAAAAGCCAAAGAGATTCGCCAGCAGACATTGGACTGCGGTAAACTTTGTTTGATTACCTGCGTGTCGCAAAAAACGCTTAAGGATAAGGTTTTGATGGGAATGAAGCTACTGAAGAATTGACCAAAAATTAAGCGTATCCCTCGCCTAGAGAACAGAACTGTACTATGTTCTCAGGTCGAGGCGAGGGATTTCATTTTTGTTTCACATAACAGGTTCGCTAGAGACGTCCCGTACTTGGGGTGATAATAAAATTTTATTACAAATTTGCATAAAACTTTTACGCAGGTTTCATCAAATACGCCCGTTGCATATCCCTAGCGTTAATGGAGATTCTTACTCGATTTAGATTAAATTTTTTGGAAAAATCATTGAGTTTATCTTTGATTAGTTTATTTTTACTCATAACACCAAAATTATAAAAAAGCCTGTCTAGGGTTAGGGAACGACCAACATAGTCTAACTTCAGCATTGTCAAGCCAGCTTGAGTTGCCATTTTTTCTAGAGTCTGGCTGGTAAAAAAGTAAATATGTCCATTGCAACTTAGGCTTCTTTCTCTTTTGCCCAACAATTTGAACACTAATGTGTCGTATCTGGGCGTTTCTACGACAAAGACACCACCTGGCTTCAAGAGGCGATAAACTTCTTTAAAAGTCATAGATGGATTAGGTACATGCTCTATAACATGCATCATTAATACTACATCGACTGAATTATCGCTAATTTCTGCTTTTTCTAAGATGCTAGGAATAGCTTTTATGCCAAAATGAGATTCTGCATATTTACATGCACCTAAACTAGGTTCAACTCCCATCACATCCCATTCATCTTCTTTAAAAAAATTTAATAAGTAACCAAAACTACTGCCTATTTCCAGTAGTTTGCCTTTTTGGGGATAATATTCAGTCAGAAATTTTTTGGTTGATTCATAATCTTTAACCTGAAGTGATTCTTTTTCTAACTTTTGTCGATCTGGATTAGATAGAACCCAATCTGGATTCCACGTCTCGATCCCTACATGATCCGCATCTTTTGCCCTAGGGTTAGCATACATCAAGTTGCAACAGTTACACTGAACAATTTGACTGATTTGAGCTATACCAGGTTCAAACAAAATACTGTAGTCATCGCTACCGCAGAGATTGCATCTAACATATTGCATACCTCATCGCTCCTTACTTAGCTCAATCTTTTATGTCCATGATACATGGATTTGCACTAGACGTGACGTTCTTAAGCTAAAATTTAGCTTTTAAAAAGAGGGTGCAAGACATCAATTTCAGGAACCCATGATCTGAACTCTAGTTAGACCAAGCTGAGAAATCCTGAGCAAACTTGGACAGAGACAATAACTGAATTCTTGGATGACAGCGGACTTCGTTGCGATGCGCTGCTGTATTATAACCCCAATCTGCTAAATACAGTCTCACCTGAGCTAAGTCTGATTGTTGTGCTACTGATAGTAGGGTATTTAACCGATCTTCTACAAACCAAAGACTGTCAAAATTTCCCGTAAATTCATTGATCAGTTGTCGTAGAGTTTGATGTTTGGGACGTTTAATTTCTTTGCCAATAATTCTATCCTCTGATAGTTCGATACCTTGTTGTTGTAATAACTGCTTTGCAAAGCGCCCTTCTTTTGTAGTTACAATAAAAACCTGCGTTGGCGTTTCTAATATTTGCTGTAAGCGCTCAATCACCCCAGGATAAAAGCGGTGCAGCGCTAACCAGCTATCTAAATCAGTCGTAATCCATTCATCGCGAATTTTATCTAACTGTTGACCCAAGTTTTGTGGCTGCAAGTTTTCGGAATCAACACATTGCTGCAAAACAGTTGACCAATCGTGCAAAATTTGGGATTCTGAAACGCCTAAAAGTAAAACTCTCACTAAAACAGGCATTTCCCACCCTGTTTCAATAACAGGGCGCAAGCGGTAAAATTTTTCGGCTAAGTCTGGCGGGGGTGTTGTGTTTTTAGGTTGCCAAATTTTGCAGTAGGTACGCCAAGCCGTTTGGAAATATTCCAGAAGTCCATCACATATAACGCCATCAAAGTCGAGGGCGAGAATAGTGGGAGTATGAGTTAACATAAAGCTATTTGAATGATGAATAAGAATCCAGGTGATTTAAGGGCTGGTGGGCAATGCCCACCCTACGGGATATCAAGGGTTTCGGCGCTCCAACAGGGCAAATTTCCAGTGTCATTGATCTTAATTGGCAATAACCTTATTGCGCTTGGGATCGCCAAGTTGGGAACGGGATTGAGAGCTTTTCGGGTTGAGACTGGGTTGATTGCCCCATTTTTGGGTAAGCTTGTCTAACAATTGGTCTTGCTGTTGGCGAAATTCCCAGACGTTATTACCACCATTAATAATCGCAAACCAAACCCGATCGCGATCGCGCGTTGGCATCACCCCAGCTAAAGCACTCACCTGGCGTAGGGTTCCGGTTTTCATCGCGGTTCCCTCTGGCAGGTTGCGAGCATAGATTGTCCCGTTTTTATCCCGCCCAGCTAGGGGGAATAGATCAATAACACCTAAGTTATGAGGTATTAATATTTTGTCCAGTGCTATCAGCATAGCTGTAGCCGCACGGGGAGAGATTTTGTTTTCTGTTCCTAACCCCGATCCATTGATCAGTTGGATTTCCCCTTGAGGTACATTAGCTAACTTGGCGGCTTCTTTGGCAACTACCTCAGCCCCACCAACAGCATCGGCTAAAATCTGAGCCATGCCATTGTTACTATAGATATTCATTTCTCTGAGGATTTCCGCCAAGGGTAGGGATTGGTGACGTAATAGTATCCTCATGTCGTCAGGCGGAGTTTTCACCGTTTTGATTTGACCGCTAATCACCAGCTCAGGTTTGGGGGTTCCGGGAGACATTCTGCCATGGTGAGTAATAATAGAACGAGACCAGGTTTTGGCATTCAATCCTGTCTTTAGCAACTCACCCGATCGCATCTGATTTTCTTCGTAGTTGAGATGAAAATTGCCAGCAATGACTAAATTGCCATTGACGCGGCGAATACCAACCTGGTTGAGACTATTAGCGAGTGCGATCGCTTCTTCCCAAACAAACAACGGATCACCACTGCCTTTAATTACCAAATCTCCTTCTAATATGCCATCACGGATATCACCTGTAGCACCCACTTGCGTCTCAAATTTATGATCAGGTTTCCATTGACTTAACGTCACCAATGTGGTAGCAATTTTAGTCAATGAAGCAGCAGGGAGGGGAACTTTACCCTGATGTTCTGCCATAACATTCAGCCCTGATTGTATCCAGATTCCTTGATTGTCTGCTAGTGAACCTTTGTTTCTTAGGTCTTGGAGATATTGATTAATCGTCGCTTCGGCGCTAGGGTCAGGCTTGGGCAGAGTAAACAAGGAGGTTTCTTGCCATGGCAAGGGTTGGACAGTTTCCACCTTATCCAAATCCAACGTAGCTGCCTGCATCCCCACAATCTTGACCAATAACGCGGCTATCGAAGAAGCAATCAATCCAGCACCAATTCGTTGTAACATTCCGTTTCTCCTCCACGGTGCTTTATTGTACGAAGTGGATGGCACCGATGAAAAGGTTTCTTCAGAGGTTTTTCTGAGAGATCAGCACTTTTAAGCGCGTTGTAGGGTGTAGAATGTGGGGCTTCTCGCTAAATAAGTTAAAACAGGATTACTCGATCAACGTTCTAGAGGTGAGGGCTTCTGTTAAAATCTTTAAGGTTTCTATCTCTTTGAGCAATGGCATCTCGCGAACGGATCGCAATCGACGCGATGGGAGGGGATCACGCTCCCTCAGAAATTGTGGCTGGAGCTATCCGAGCCCAAGAAGAGTTGGGCGTAGAGGTTATATTGGTTGGCGATACTCAGGCTATTGAAGCGTCCCTGAAAGAACACAAAAGTCCCTGCCAGCTAGAAATAGCCCAGGCGGAAGACGTAGTTGCCATGGAAGAGGAACCCTTGGTGGCGATAAAACGCAAACCCAAGGCGTCAATCAACGTGGCGATGGATTTAGTCAAAACCAAGCAAGCGCAAGCTGTGGTGTCGGCGGGGCATTCTGGCGCAGCTATGGCAGCAGCATTACTGCGTTTGGGACGGCTCAAGGGCATCGATCGCCCAGCGATTGGCGCCATGTTCCCCACCCTCATAGCTGGAAAGCCGGTGATTATACTAGATGTGGGTGCAAATGTGGATTGTCGTCCCAAATATCTGGAGCAATTTGCGGTGATGGGCACGGTATACAGCCAGTATGTGCTAGGAATACCAGAACCCAAAGTCGGGTTGCTCAATATCGGGGAAGAAGACTGTAAGGGGAATGATTTAGCAATTCGGACTCATCAACTGCTACAGGACAATCCCAGAGTTTCCTTTCTGGGTAATGCTGAAGGGAGAGATGTACTCTCAGGTCAGTTTGATGTGATTGTCTGTGATGGCTTTGTCGGCAACATCTTACTCAAGTTTGCTGAAGCCGTGGGAGAAATCGTCTTGCAAATTTTGCGGGAGGAATTGCCCCAAGGCTTACATGGTCAACTGGGGACGGCGATTCTCAAGCCGAATCTGAAGCGGATTAAGCAGCGTATCGATCATGCCGAACATGGTGGTGGGTTGCTATTGGGAGTGGATGGAGTCTGTATTATTAGCCATGGCAGTTCTCAAGCACCGTCTATTTTTAATGCGATTCGCTTGGCAAAAGAAGCGATTGATAATCAGGTGCTGGAGCGAATTCAGTCTACTGAGATCAAACCGGCGAAACAATCGGTAACCCGGAGTGGGGGCACTGAAGCGTTAGAGGTGACCAATGAGCCATCAGAGGAGGCTACAGGTTAGCTTGATGCGATCGCGATGAGAATGCAAGCAGACGCGATAGTGGGGCGGGAAGTGAATTGGCGGTTTCTTTGATGGAGAATCATTTTGAATCAACTAGGCACAGGGATTGCGATTACCGGGAGTGGTTCGGCGACACCCGATGTTATTTTGGAGAACCATCAACTCAGCCAGATAGTTGAGACATCAGATGAGTGGATTGCCACGCGCACAGGAATTCGTCAACGGTGTCTAGCTGACGCTCAAGCCAGTTTGAGTGGGTTAGCAGCCCAAGCGGCAAAGCGGGCGATCGCGATGGCGGGAATTGAGCCTGAAGCGTTACAGCTCATTATTCTGGCAACGTCTACACCTGATGATCTGTTTGGTACGGCGAGTCAAATTCAGGCGTTACTCGGCGCCTCTAATGCTGTTGCCTTTGACCTCACGGCGGCTTGTTCTGGCTTCGTGTTTGGTTTAGTAACCGCCGCCCAGTTTATCCGGACTGGAGTTTATCAAAATATTTTATTAATTGGTGCGGATATGTTGTCGCGCTGGCTGGATTGGTCCGATCGCGGCACCTGTGTATTATTTGGTGATGGCGCGGGGGCTGTGGTGTTACAGGCAAATGAGCGCGATCGCTTATTAGGATTCCAGATTCGCAGTGATGGCACTCAGAATAAATGCTTACAGTTAGCTTACAAACCACAAACCCAGCAACTTGTCAAGGACATCGAAGTCGGTCAAGGAAATTTTGCGTCGATTACCATGAACGGCAAAGAAGTCTATCGATTTGCCGTACAAAAAGTGCCAGAAGTGATTGAAAAAGCGCTATTTCAGGCGAATCTTACCGCAGAGGATGTAGACTGGCTGCTACTTCACCAAGCCAATCAACGGATTCTGGATGCAGTTGCTCAACGGTTGAAGATTCCCAGCCATAAGGTTTTGAGTAATCTGAGTCAGTATGGGAACACATCCGCCGCGTCGATTCCCTTAATGCTCGATGAAGCCGTGCGATCGGGAAAAATTCAACCCGGTGATATTATTGCCAGTTCCGGTTTTGGTGCGGGATTAACTTGGGGAGCAGCTATTTTTCAATGGGGATGATAAGATCCCACTCATCGTCGGCTGATGGCTCATTTTGCCATGCAAGTGTTACCTAAAATCCCACGAAATGAACCATGCCCGTTTTTTTAAATGTATAGAAAAGATAAGGTTATGGCGGTTGGCCAACAGGATATGTTATTAATTAATTAGTCCATGAATATCTAGAGAATCATCGAAAACTATCGAACAGGAATACTGGAAATATAATTCTCGAATGAGGTAATAGGACTTTCAGCGCATAGTGGTTGAGTTTATTTTGCACCGTATTGGACAAAACTAACCTATTGGGGGATTAAATTATGGATTTAAATACTCACTTGAAGTTATTAAGTAGATTGGATTCGGAATCTCAAAAAATCATGCTTGAATTGCAAGCCATGTTCTCTGCTGCAGGTCTTGCAGTAAGAGGCCGTGGAACGCATACTGACGGAATTATAGTCAAGGGAAACTTAACAGTACTGTATAGTAGTGATGTCCCCTCTCATTCGCTATTCACACCGGGTAAAAAATATGATGTCATTTTTCGTCATGCAAATATTGTGGGTGGTGCAAAAGATGACGCTCTTATAAACGGTCGTGGTTCAGCTATTAGAATTGGAAATATAGGTGATGACCTAAGTAAGCCCGGACTACTGGATCTTGTACTCAATACCGGTGAAGTTTTCGGACTTCCAACAGCCCGATTATATCATCAATTTTTTGGTTCAGATTTTCATCAAAAAAGTGACATGCTTGCCAGTGGCAGTTTAAGAAGGTATGGAGTGGAAGCAGCCTTGCGCAATCCAGATTCGTTTACTGAATTGTACTATCACACACAGCTTTGTTTTGAATGGGTGGATTCCAAAAAGAAATCCCGTTATGCCCGCTTTCGCCTTTTAAATCCCAATCAAAGCACGGAAGGCGGTTTATTAGATGAAAATGTTGAAATAGGTCCTAGACTGGTATTACCCAGAGAACGGGGCGATACTCGCGAAAAAAATTACCTGAGAAATGAGTTTCGCCAACGATTGACTGGCGGAGCCATAGTGGAGTACGTCTTGCAAGCCCAATTCAGATCAATTGAGGAAAAGGCATTAGATTGCAGTAACCCATGGGATCCAAATACCTATCCTTGGCTCGATATAGCAGCCATAGTGCTTGATCAAGATGAATCTGAAAATGATCATTTTCAAGAAATTGCCTACAATCCAGGCAATACTCACTTTGATTTAAGACTTCCCGATTCATATAGTGTAGATGATTTTGCATCACTGGGAGTGTCTGGTGCATTAGTTCATTATTTCGGCTCCATTGTTCGTGCTGAACGCACTCAGTATTTGTATGGAAGTAAGGATGATTTGCCTGGAAAACCAGTTTATTTCCCTCTCCCGGTGACTGAAATACCTTCAAAAAGATTCCTTTTCCTATTAGAAAAATATAATTTTCTTACAGATAAATTATACCCTTCAGATGGTGACCACGATAAGATTGAAGCACTTGTTTCAGCCATGCCTACTACGGCTTTGGATTTGGCGGTTGGCAGTATTGAACCCAGCGATATTCCTGACAGCTACTTTTTGGAACGTCGGCTCAATGGGTACAATCCAGGTGCGATTCGCGAATCCTCTGGTCAAGAAGGCTGGACACATGAGCTTACTCACAATCTAGCAAAATATGACATCAAGCCAGGTTTGCACTTTCCTGATTTTGTTCAATGTCGGCTTGTTGTTGATAAACAAAATGGTATCAAGTTGCATTCGATTAAAATAGATGACAATGAAATTACACCGTGCCAAAAACAATGGCAACATGCTAAGCATGTCTACCTGGAGGCCGAATTTGTTTCACAAGAACTGAAACTTCATTTAGCCCGTTGTCACTTTAATATTGAACAATACGTTATGGCTATCAAGAGAAGACTCGCACCCACTCATCCTGTGCGGGCGTTTATTGATCCTCATCTTGAAGGGCTGATGTTTATCAACTCATCATCTGTTCCAAAGATTATCGGTTCTACAGGTTTCATTCCTATCGCCTCCATGCTAACGCAGGGTTCTATTGTTGATGTAATTAAAAATGAGTTAAGTAAACTAAGTTATATGTGGAATCCAATCGCTGATTTGCCACGTGATATTCCCGGAGACCTTTTTACACCTGCAGCAACAGCCTATTGGGAACTGCTTAAAGATTATGTTGAGAAAGGTTTAGTACAACCATTTAAAGATGAACTTTGCACTGAAGCAAATGCAACTCAGATTGACGAACTTTTTGCTGAATTAAAACAACGAAGTCTTTACTCCGGAGACCAATCACCCAACTACGATTCATCAGAGCTTAAAAGTCTGTTGATGTACATTATCTACCATTCAAGCTTCCTGCACTCATGGGCTAACTTTAAACAATATGATGATGCTGGAAATCCTAATCATGTAGCAATGGGCGATTATAGTCAATATGACCAACAGATGCAGGACAAGATACGCTTCTCTCAACGGTCTTTAACATGGGTGCTTTCATCAATTCGATACAACCCAGTTGTAGTATACGGATCGGATTTACTCAAACAGCTCATTCGGGAAAAATTATCAGTATTGGAACCCGGACTTCCATTAAAGGATCTTATGATGAGTATTAATATTTAAACCGCGTCCAAGTTGAAACCTGGAGTTTTGGCACTCCTTGAGGTTAACCTAGTAACAGACCATTTATGGCAATGGTTACGTGAAGATGTAACTTATCACAATTGCTATGACAGCAAAGCGGCATTGATCAAACAGGTCGTCTGGTTTGAACAACAAATCAATGCATTTCCCCAAGCTATTTGTGAGCGCTTATGGGTAACAACTCATCTTCAACCTGAGCAGGAAAAACTACGGATTTCTCCTTAGCCTTTGTTTCCTATAGCAGGTCGCTAGGGGTCTATTTACAACTCCCGTACCTGAAGCCGAGTCCAGACGAGATGTTCGTACCTTCAAAGTGTAACTAAACGCCTAGCGCAGCGCTATAACTGAATAATATGAAGTTTAAATGCACGAGAGCTTATCATTTTTTTTGAGGTTGAAGGGGTGAAATCTTTACTTGCCCCTGTGATTGGCACACAATGGCGGTATCAGAGTTTGACGCGATCGCACAATTCCAGATGGTGCCCAAAACTTGCCTATGGGAGGCAAGACAGGGGTCAAATAAACTTGTTTCGTCACATTTTTTCAAACACGAGCGCTCGCACTATTCTTACAGGAGCTAAATGGGTACGATTGTTAAGGGTGTGAGCGCTCAAATGGATACAGCATAAGGCTTTAGCCTCGGTATAGTACATCTGCACGGTAGGGACTTCTCTTTTAACTTTTAGGTTAACTTCAAGGAGTGCCAAAACTCCAGGTTTCAACTTGGACGCGGTTGAATACCAATCAGTCAGGTT
This sequence comes from Coleofasciculus sp. G1-WW12-02, assembly GCF_040219735.1. NCBI lineage: Bacteria > Bacillati > Cyanobacteriota > Cyanophyceae > Coleofasciculales > Coleofasciculaceae > Coleofasciculus > Coleofasciculus sp. G1-WW12-02. The sequence goes on from NZ_JAVJRX010000029.1 coordinate 26,421, forward strand.
ACAAGTCGGACAACAGAGAGAGTAACCCCGACGTACCAGTCCATTTTCTAATAACAGAGGAAGTTTTTGCTTAATAATTTGGTCAGCATCTTTTTGATTCAATCGGCGTTGTTTCGTAAGAAACGATTTAATATTGTCCCTATATAAACCACCTTGTTCTGCCCGATGAGTAACTAAAGCCGAAAGAATGTCTGCTCCTTGTTTATCAATCAAACGTATTACTTTGTCAAATCCGCCGAATCGCTGAATACATCCTTGAACATAGCGAGTATGCTTGTTTGGTTTAACCTCAAAACCAGCCTGTTTAAGGTGTCGGGAAATTACAACATCGTCGGGATGAACGAAAAAACAGCATTCTTTCCCTGCTAATCCTGTTCCAGTAATACCCTTAGTCTCTGCCCGTACAGCTAAATAGTCTCTTAACCATGCCTCTCCCCAATCATCTTGCTTATTCTCCGCACGCTCAATTCGCCATAATTCATTTGTCAGCAACTTTGATGCTACTCGTGTCGCCGGAAGTGAGAATTTTTTACCGGAAACAAACCTAATTTCCGCATCGTAACCAAAAGTAAAATTTGTATTGTCATGTCCAAAAGGTACAGGTGGAGCAAACCGAACAGAACTGTCAGGATTAACTAATCGCGTGAAATTGATAGTTCCTTCATAGGTACGTGAACCTTGAAGCCAATCAAAACGAAAATCTTGATAAGACACTTTGAAATAAATTTCTTTACCTGCTGTGGCAAAGGCATTTTTTAGATTACTGAACAAAACACTTGCATCTTTACGATTAAGCGGAGTTTTCACGAATAATGCTCTGATGGATGGCATCAACTCTACGATTAGGGAAGCATGATGCTCAAGATCTGATAAAAAGGCATCCCTGGGCAAAAATATTTTGTTTTGTCGAACAAACCATTGATAATTCCAAAAAGATGTTGGTATCCCAATGTCATGACCATCATCTAGGAAAAGATTAAGTGTTGTACGAGGTAATTTTGATAAAACTGAGTAGTAATTCCACATTGTAAGGCAATTTCTAAGTTGAAAGTACCATCAGAGTCTACTAGACGAATATTGCTGTCATTTAAGCCACCGGGGTATAAGTGTTGAAGGATTAAACCGATATGAGAAACTGTTCCATCACGCAAGCGGAGAAAGTCATATCGAGCTCCTTGAATATGCCTTTGAACTTCTGGAGAATAAATAGAGAGTAGTAAACCTGTTGATTGTTTTAAAACTTGCGACACGTATGATGGAATTCCTTCTCTTGGAATCAGGATATAATCAGGGTTTATCGACTTGAGTGCAAACCTCAGAGTATAAGCTTCTTCCTCATTCTCCGGTACGGGAAAGATAGTATTTGCTGCACTGGCACTAAAGTGCCAACTACGAACGGTGCGATCGCGACTATCCCAATTCTCCTGATAGGGTGACAACACAGCCAGAGTTAAATTTCGGGTAATCTGAACAAAGGACAATTACACGTTCCATCAACTGCTGTGAGTGAAAAACTAATTCTCCTCTGGTATCGCAATGACTTGCGCCTACATGATCACGAACCCCTACACCAGGCGCTTCAGACAAAGGCGCAAATCGTTCCCCTCTACTGCTTTGACAATCGCCACTTTAACACCACATCCTTTGGATTCCTCAAAACTGGGGCATTTCGCGCCCAATTCCTACTGGAAAGTGTAGCCGATTTGCGAGAGAGTTTGCGATCGCGTGGGAGTGATTTACTGGTGCGCCGGGGTTTACCAGAGATAGTAATTCCCGCTTTGGCAAAACAACTCGGTATTACTGCGGTTTATTTTCACCAAGAAGTTACCGCTGAAGAAGTGGCGGTAGAATCTGCACTCAAAAAAGCCTTATCTGAGATTGGTATAACTGTACAAACGTTCTGGGGAAGTACTCTCTACCATCCCGACGACTTACCGTTCAGTCTCTCAAAAATTCCCGAACTTTTTACCAACTTTCGCAAGCAGGTGGAGAAAAAATCCACAATTTATCCCCCCTTTCCCACTCCTAAACATTTACCATCTCTCCCCTCTGTAGATGTTGGAAAATTACCCCAACTCGCTAATTTTGGACTAGAACCCCCTATAGTTGACAAACGGGCAGTATTACAATTCAAAGGTGGAGAAACCGCCGGATTAGCCAGACTAAAAGACTATTTCTGGAAAAAAGACTGTCTCAAAGTTTACAAACAAACCCGCAATGGTATGTTGGGGGCAGATTACTCCTCTAAATTTTCGCCCTGGCTGGCATTGGGGTGCTTATCACCACGTTTTATTTATGAACAGGTTCAGCACTATGAACAGGAACGAGTCAAAAATGATTCAACCTACTGGTTAGTATTTGAGTTAATTTGGCGAGACTTTTTCCGATTTATTTGTGCTAAACATGGGAACCGAATCTTTCGCAAATCTGGCTTACAAGGTGTACCCATTCCCTGGAAAGAAGACTGGGAGCGCTTTACCCTTTGGCAGCAAGGAAAGACAGGCTTTCCCTTAGTTGATGCCAATATGCGGGAACTTGCTGCAACTGGATTTATGTCCAATCGGGGACGACAAAATGTTGCAAGTTTTCTCACCAAAAACTTAGGAATCAACTGGCAAATCGGTGCTGAGTGGTTTGAATCGGTGCTGATTGACTACGATGTTTGTAGCAATTGGGGTAACTGGAATTATACGGCGGGAGTTGGTAATGATGCTCGTGGGTTTCGTTATTTCAATATTCAAAAACAGTCGAAAGATTATGACCCCCAAGGTTACTATGTCAAACATTGGCTACCCGAACTGGATTCCTTACCCGCCGCTAAAGTACACCAACCTTGGACATTAACCTCAGCCGAGCAAAAACAGTTTGGGGTAAGAATTGGCGTAGATTATCCTAATCCAGTTGTGGACTTAATGCAGTCGGTTAAAGCAAACGAGAAAGTTTACAACGCCGCATTGAGCCGTTGATAACATTGCCGATTGGGGAAGAGGGCAAGTGTTGGATATCGCCGTCTGTATATCAAAAATCATCATAACTGACGTCCCCTGCATCCCTACACCGTTGTACCCTACGACTATCTTGATAATTCGTTAGCCTAGAAGAAAGTCAGTTGTTGTCGATGTGAATCAGAGGATTAAGTATCCTGAGTGCAAATTCTTCTAGGATATATCAGGAGTGATGTAGCGGAGAACTAGATGGCTAATATTAAATTTGTCAAGGAAGACCAGGAAGTCATTGCAGCAGATGGGGCAAACTTACGTGAGAAAGCCCTGCAAAACAAGATTGACCTGTATACCTTCAAAGGGAAGTTGATGAACTGTGGAGGCTATGGTCAATGTGGTACCTGCATTGTTGAGGTTGTCGAAGGGATGGAAAATCTCTCACCTCGAACTGAGGTAGAACAGCGTAAACTAAAGAAAAAACCGGAGAGTTACCGATTAGCCTGCCAAGCCTTGGTCAATGGACCAGTCAGCGTGAAAACTAAGCCCTGAAGCTGCGGGAAGCAATGTTCTAGACGTTCCATGGCACTATGGCGAGCAGGGGGAGACTGTAGCTGATTAGTATTTGGAGTCAAGCTGCACGATTGGCAGAAGCCAATGATATTCTAAGAAGAGCGGTTCAAAACCAATTGTAGAGGCACTAGTTCAATGCAAGTTAATGATTTAGGGTTCGTTGCCAGTCTTCTGTTTGTGCTGGTTCCCACCGTTTTTTTGTTGATTCTGTATATCCAGACAGCTAGCCGAGAAAGTAATAAAAATCCTTAGCCTTAGCTGTCTACCTTCCGCCCATGAAATCCCCGACTTCTTGAAGAAGTCGGGGAGCTGACACTCAATCTGCTGTGCGGGCTAACAACAGGGGACAATTCCCATACACCCGCACATAGTCCGACAGTGAGTAGTGAGTAGGGTGGGCATTGCCCACCAACCTTACGGAGCGTGCCATTTTACTCAATCCGGTGTGCGGGCTAATAGCACAGGACAATTCGCATACACCCGTACATAGTCCGACAGGGAAGTCCCCAGCAATCGGTCTAAATCAGGGAGAGACATAGCAATAGTGGGACGGCGTTCAGGAGAACCCAAGATCAATAAATCCACATTCATTTCATCGGCTAAGCGGCAAATCTCTCGTCCCGCCTGACCTTGACTATTGATACATTTATAGGCAACGCCTTGCTTTTTCGCTTCCGCTGCAGCCGATGCCAAAACGGGATCGGTTTCAGGAGTGGTTATCGGTTCACCCGATGGCGTTTTTTTGTCGGGGTTGACGTGAACCAAATAGAGTTGACCGCCTTTGACATCCCGAATCAAAGATAGCGCCAAATCTAAGCTTTGTTTAGCACTCTCCGATTTATTCATCGCCACCATGACTCGCTTAATCCGTTTGACGTAGATCTCGTCTTTCACCAATAACATGGGACGGGAGGACAATTGGAAGACATATTGGCTGACAGAGTTTTCCAGGATAGATTCCAGCCGTTTGAGTCCTCTGGAACCCATAATGATCAGGTCAGATTGCTCTTCCTGCGCCACTTGTAGCACTACGTCTTTGGGATCTCCCTGTTTGAGCCGGGGCGTGATTTTATTGGGATCGATTTTGAGAGACTTAACCGCGTCTGCCAAAATCTTACCGCCCTCTTCCAGTTTGGCTGACATGGCTTCAGCACTAACTTGGGGTGTGACTACATGGAGAACCGTAACCGATGCTTGTTGCATGATCGGGATTTCGGTCAACATATTAAACATTTCTTCACATAATCCCCGACCGGCAACAGCAAGCAAAATTTTTTCAATCATGGTTTGAATCGTTTTAAGTGGTTAAGATGAGACTTTCGCCATTCCAGGAGAGGCAGACCCATATTGGGGTAAATTCCGCAAGCCCCGGAAGTAGTAGTTGTTTCCCTGACAAGGCATCAGTCCTCAGGGTTATCTGATTTGCTCCTTCTAAAAATAAGGATACTGGGGATCGGGATTTCAAAATTTGACAATTTGTCAACGACTGGGGGGTGCAGGGTTGTAGGGGCGGGTTTTACCAATAACGTTCTGGAGACAACCCTTAACTTATGTAAACCCGCCCTTTCTTAGGCGTGCAGGGGGATTCCAGACGTAGTAGGCTAGGTTTCTACACATTGCTCACATTCGTTAAGGTAGAACAGTCTATAGTATTCATCGAAAAGAAATCTCCATGAACCTTTCAAGACTCTGGCAGGTAACCATTACAGTGGCTTTAGTGCTAGGACTCTATATGCCCCCAGTGACGGCGGCTGAAACCCTCTCCACTGGAACTGATACGTTTAATGCTTTGGTACAAAACTGCCTGGAACTCCAAGGTGAGACATCTCTCAATGCTTGTGATCAAGCCATTGAACTGCATCCGGATGACGTGATTCCTTGGTATGGGCGTTCTCGCGTATTATCGACTTTAGGACAACAAGAAGAAGCCAATCAGTCTTATGCCCGGGTGCGGGTGATTCAAGCGTACTATAGTACGATCGCGCAACTGCTTGCCCAACGGGAACAGATTGAGTCGTTGATGCAAAATGAGGAGCAATTCTCTCAACTCGAAGCCGCGATTAACGGTGAGGATGTAGAGCAAGGGCAGTTAGAACAACTGCAACAGCTTAAACAACAGATTCTCACACTCCGGGACAATCCTAGCCTTCTTGATCAAGAAATAGCGGATGCGATGCTTCAGGTACGCGATCGCTTGGCTGATATTATTGAGCAAATTTCTGCGACTGCATCATAACTGGGTGCAAGCTTTGCGGAATTCCTGGGCGCAAGCCTTGCGCCCCTACAGGACTAAATACAAAAACGGACGATAGACAAAATATATGCTTAAAACAAAGTCGCTAGCGTCGTAAGTGTCATGTCTTTGATTGTAGAGTTCGACGACTTGTTGTTTGAACTCGCCAAGATCAACCGGATGATTTATCTTTATATTCAACTTGAGATAGATGAAGTTACTTTCACTTTATAGACAATTAGGAGTTGTATAGAAGTATTAAAGGATAAAGTAGCTAAAATGAAATATCCGAAAAAGACTTGGCAACTCCTAGGATTTACGACAATCTATTCGCTGGCACTGACCATTTTTCCCAAGGTTGCCAGTGCGAATCAACCACCATCTGTACAGCGTTCTGATGACTATCAGGTTGCCCAAATGACTGATTGCCGAGAGGTGGATGTTAATACAAGCCTGAATATACGACGACAGCCGGATGGGCAAGTTATTGGGACTTTGGAAGATGAACAAACCGTTAATATTATCGGTGAACCTGAAAATGGATGGGTGCAGATTGACGCCCCTGAGGATGGTTATATTGCGGCGAGATATTTAACCTATTGTACGGGTGCAGTACCCCCATCCCAACCTGTTACCCAAACAACGCCGACTACCTCAGGAAGTGGGCAGATTTCCACTGTACCCGGTAGCAACTGCCGTCAGGTGGTTTCGCCAAATCTATCGGTGCGATCGGAACCGAATGGCGAAGTAATTGGCACCCTAGAAAAAAATCAGACGGTTTATATTGCCAACGAAGGGTACGATGGCTGGGTGCCCATTGAAAGACCCATAGATGGCTATGTGAATTCGGCAAGTCTAGGCTACTGTTATCAGTAACCTTTTAAGCTAAGTAGCAGGTTTTGTACTGTGAGTCAACCCTCTCAACTGCGGGACTTTCTCGCCAATACTCAACTCTGGCGAGGTTTGCCGGATGAGCACTTAGACGCGATCGCGACCATTGCGATCGCTAAATCCTATCATAAAGGAGAGGTTATTTTTGTCGAAGGGGAGGAGGGTAGCGGATTCTTTGTGGTGAAATCCGGTAGAGTGAAAGTATTTAAGCTATCGGCAGAAGGGAAAGAACAGATATTAGAATTTTTTGGGGTGGGAGAACATTTTGCCGAAGTACCCGCCTTTGATGGTGAATGCTTTCCTGCATCGGCTACGGCTTTAGAGAAAACAGAATTATTATTTTTTGAGCGCACCACTTTTTTAGCCTTGCTGGCTCAACAGCCAAAGATAGCGATTAATATGTTAGCCATTTTTGCGCGACATTTGCGACGCTTTGCCCGATTAATTGAAGATTTATCGTTAAAGGAAGTTCCGGGGCGATTGGCGGCTTATTTGCTCTATTTAAGCGAAAGTACTGAGCATTTAGAGCAAGTCGAATTAGATATTACCAAGACTCAACTAGCATCCTTATTAGGCACAATTCCTGAAACCTTATCACGGGTGTTTGCCAAGTTGAGCCAGGAAGAATTAATTTCGATAAATGGGTCTAGGATTCGGTTATTAAATCCAGAAGGGTTAAAGATTTTATCCGAACGATAACGGATCGCGTCTGGATTGGTGAGTGGGGAAGCAGGGGAAGCAGGGGAAGCCATAGTACATTTTCTCTGATAAGCTGTTCGGCATTTAAACATTAATGTCAACAATGGCGAAATCCTTGTAGTGCGAGCATCTTGCTCGCTACCCATTCCCAATTTAAATGCATGACAGCTTAGCGGTGCAAGGGTATAAAAGGGTTTAGTTCCCTCGAAGGTGGTGAAGGGTAAAAACGTCCCCTACTCCCTTTCTACACCGTCGTTTCCTGGGGAACTTCACGGTAATAGCGATGATAATAATCATAAGAACTTGTAGTATAACTCTTCACTCTATTCGCCACCATTCCCAATACTCGGGCATGAGAGGTTCTCAATCCAGATAACACCTGCGTCAGTACTGTCCGATCTGTTCTCCCCAATCCCACCACCAGAACAATTCCATCCGTATGCGCTGCCAATAACCGCCCATCAGCTAAACCTAACATCGGTGGTGTATCAAAAATAACTAAATCAAACATTTCTTGAAACGACTCAACTAAATGCTGCATCTTCTGAGAACAGAGGAGTCGAGTTGGATCAGGTGGAATTTGTCCAGCAGTTAACACAAACAGATTCTCCTCCAACGACGATGGCTGAATCACATCTTTTACATTAATGTCACTGGAAATAACATGACTTAATCCCCACACATTGGGTAAATCCGTCATCACATGCACTTGGGGACGCCGCAAATCCGCATCCACTAATAATACCCGTTTTCCCATCGCAGCGGCGGCTTGTGCCATAAATGTCGCTGTTGTGGATTTGCCATCAGCCGGAACCGCCGAACTAATCACCACCGAACGAATCGGCACATCGGGACTAATAAACTGAAGATTAGCTTGAAGCGAACGAAATGCCTCTAAAAATGGAGAAGCGTGATAGCGATAAGCGGATTTATTCAGAGGAGATGGCAACAACGAAGTTTCCGGTTGCCTAGCTGTTTTAGTGGGTTTACTCTGTTTCTTCAGAGGCTTATGAAAAGGAATTGTGCCCAAAACCGCTAACCCTGTCTTTTCCTTTAACTCCTCAGCTGAGTGAAACACCTTATCCAACTTTTCGGCTAAAAACCCCGCCCCAGCACCTGCTAACAATCCAGCCACTGCCCCTAACGCTATACCGTGCGGGATGTTGGGTGAGATTGGCACTTGCGGCTGTTGAGGTTCGGCAATAAGTTGCCAAGGTAATGTCTTTTGCGCCGCTTCAATTTGTAGTGTCTCTCGCACTGCCAAAAAGCGGTTTAAACTCTCAGTTGCGACTTTCAACTCCCGTTGTAAATCCGTATACTGGCGGGCAATGACTGCCAACTGCTTGAGCTGCTGACTCATCAACTGTTCAGCTTTCGCGATCGCACCTGAGCGCACTTCTAACATATTAATTTGGTTTGTCGTCTCTACAAGTTGCTGAGTCAGTGTCGAACGCAGGGAACTTGGTGATGCCAGAGATGCCGGATTTTCTGGTACGGCGGCGGTGTTTGTCCCCAAGACGGTTCTCGCTTCCTGACTCAGCAGGGGAAGTAAATTTTGTTGCTTCTCCCGCAGCGCCTGAATAGTTGGACTCTCTTCAGTAAACCGCGCCGACTCGCTCGCAATTTGACTTTCAATTTCCGTCAACTGATTCAGCAACTGCTGATAACGGGGGGCTTCTGAGAGGGCAGAAGCCGCGATTGCTTGTTCTGGGGATAGTCCTAATTCTCCTAACTGACTTTGAAGTTGCAGCGCCAAGGTGCGGGCTTCATCCAATTTAGTTTGGGTGTTTTGACGTTCTTGGACAATCGCGCTAACTCGACTGCTCAATAGTTGACCCTGACTATCAGGCTCAACTAAAGTATAATTTTGGCGAAATCGTTGTAGCTTTTGCTGAAGTGTATCCACCCGCTCCTGAAGTTTCGGCAGTTGTTCTTCGACAAACTCAATCCCCTGTCGCGTACTCGTCTGCTGTTCAGAGAGCGAGTAGTTCACATACCCTTGAGCAATTTGCTCTAAAATAAACTGAATTTTTTCCGGATCAGAATCTTGATAGCGTACCTCTAAAATTTTAGTTTCTTGTAACTGATTAATTGCTAATTTTTGGCGAAGCTTATTATAGTCAATATCGGGATAGCGAGACTGAATTTGTTCGACAATCGGAGCCATCACTTGAGGACTCCACAGCACCTGAATCTGTGTTTCGTAGTCTACATTGTTAGTTTGAACCCCAGCCGATTGATTCAGCGATTCATTAATCTGTTCTAACTGATTTTCACCGGAAACTGACCCAACTAATAACTGAAACTTGCCTTCGTAGTTGGGCGTCTGCTGCAATACTTTGGTGACAATTCCCGATGTCACCGCGATCGCCACGCCAGCGATAACCAATGCCCGTCGCCGCGCTACCGCCAGAATCTGACGCAAATCCAGCTTGTCGTCCTCGGTGTCGGCTAACTCATACAGGGAGAGGCTGGACAATTCTGGCGGTAGGTGTCCATTATGATGGGATAATAACGACTGATACTCTCCATTTGAACCCATAATTCAGTTAAACGTTGGTGTTTCTAACACTGACTTACTTGAGTTAGCGATTAGATCCCTTGTCCTAGAGGAGGTGGGGATGCACGACGGTTGAACCTGATTGAAAAGCTAATTAAACTCCTGGCGACAGGAGTAGAACAACTTTTTTCAGGGTTCTGGTGTACGCTGGTCATGATGACTACCTACAAATACAGCGCTAGTGCGCTGAATCAGGATCATCCTTACAAAGGTCAGGGTGCAGGCACGTTTGGCTGGCTCATCTCATTAACCGCTGCGGTAGAGGGGGAGTTCGATGCCGACAAATCGCTCAAATCTATCCCAGAGTACTGGAAATTTTTATCAAGATGTGGTGATGCGGAACGGAGCGCGATCACCTAAATTAGATCAATGATAAGCTATTAATTCTGAACGAAATCTAGATTCAGGCTAAATTATTCATTTTTGTTTTATAATTTTAACACCTAATATATATATATGTTGATTTTGGGGTAAATAAGACTTTGGATAATTTGTAATATTGAGTTTACTTAACATCCGGATAGAAGCAAGTGAATGTGTAAAGGTTAGTGAAAATTAACATCTGTCCAAGCACCCCATTCAGTAACACAGTAACATGAGCAATAGCGAGACTCCCCTTCGGCATAGTAAACCTCTCCGGTTATCGATTTTGACTCAATTTTACCCCCCTGATTATGCAGCAACCGGACAGCTTATCGAAGAACTTGCCGTTGAGTTGGGAAAACAAGGTTTGTTTGTGCGAGTATTTACTGGACAGCCCGGTTATGCCTTTCACAGCCACTCAGCACCAGCGCGGGAGTATTTCCAGCAGCTTGTGATTCAGCGATCGCGGGCGACTCGGATTTGGTCGAAGCGTATTCGCGGCAAAGCGCTGAATGGACTCATCTTTTGTCTGCGGGCGGGACTTCATTTACTCAAAACCAGTAGTCGCGGGGATGTACTCTTGTTAACCACAGCTCCTCCATTTTTACCGATTCTGGGGTATTTTGCCAACAAGTTATTTGGACTCCCCTATGTTTGTTTGATCTACGATTTATATCCGGATGTTGCCGTCGAACTCAATGTTTTTTCCCGTCGCCACTGGTTAGTTAAACTCTGGAATAGGGTGAACTGCCATATATGGAAACAGGCGCAACAAATTGTAGTGTTGAGTCCTTCGATGAAAAATCGCGTCGCCGACAAATGTCCCCAACTGAAGGAGAAAATTACCGTTATTCATAATTGGGCAGATGCCAATTGGATTGTACCGATTGCCAAACAGGATAACTGGTTTGCTCAGACGTTCAATCTGGTCGATCGGTTTACGGTGCTCTATTCTGGGAACATGGGTCGCTGTCATGATGTGGAGACTATTTTAGAAGCGGCTCAACTGTTACAACATGACTCAATTCTGTTTGTTTTCATTGGCAATGGCGCTAAACGGGAAGCCTTTGAAGCCCGAACTCGTCAGCTTGGTTTAACGAATTGCCGCTTTTTACCCTATCAGGATAAACAAAATCTACCCTATTCTCTCACTGCAGGCGATTTATCCTTGGTCAGTATTAGTCCAGGGATGGAAGGTTTAGTCGCCCCTAGCAAACTTTACGCCGCCTTAGCCGCAGGGCGTCCAATCGCCGCGATTTGTGAGTCCCAGTCTTATTTACAGGCGCTGATTGCAGAGGCTGAATGTGGTGCGGCTTTCAGTAATGGTGATGCGATTGGTTTGGCAGATTTTATTCGCCGCTTGTCCACAGATGAATTGTTAGTCAAGCGTATGGGTGAAGCCGGTCGTCGGTATTTACAATCTAATTTTACCCCGGATCGGATTGCACGAGAGTATTACAAGTTATTGCACCAGTCTATCGTATCAGATTTTGCACCAAGCCTCAATGGAAGGGATGGGAGAAAAGGGCGTGAAACGAATACATTGCAGGAACAATAGTCTGTCCGGGGTGTGGGGTGGGGAGTCACTGAAAGCACAAAATGTTCAAGTCGGTTGGGCACTTGCGATCGCGAAACCCAACCGACTCTGCCTAAGTTGAATGGTACTCAAAAGCGTGCATTTGGGAATCGCCGAAACCCTATACCGTAGGGTGGGCACTGCCCACCAGCCTTAAGCTGAAGTTCCCCTTTGACCTGAAGTTCCCCCCATACAGATGTACTGCATCAAGGCGAACGCCTTATACCGTAATGGTTTTAACGCTCAAGCCCCTCAAAAATTGTACCCATGTAGCACTTGCCAAAATACCGTGATCGGTATTTTGGCAATATGATAAGAGCTCGGTTGAAACCCACGCTACATCAAGGTTTCAGCGATTGTACTAGAGTTTATTTCTTGTGGCTGCGTTATTGAAATTTTTTTCGATGAGACGAATAGAGAGCAGGATTTCTGCCAGGGTTCGCTGGAAAGCATAATACCAGCCATGCCAGCCATCTAGAATGCCTTTGTTGAGGATCAGGCAATAGAATAGGATGACGAAAGGGGCGAGGATTTTTTGCCGCCGGATGCGATCGCCGAAGCTGAGTTCGCTAAGAGGGGTTTTCAGGATTTTCTGGTTTTCAATGAGCATGTAGCGATCTTGCGCCCATAACCAGCGGCTTAGAGGTTTGCGATCGTCGTGGTAGATATAGGAGTTGAGTGTACCTGAGTTGCCTCTGACGTGAAGTAGCTGGGTATGTCCGTCATCAAGATAGATAGATTTCTTCCGTCGGAATAGAACTTGTCGAGGCGGAAGCAATGTTCCGCGCAGTGGCTTGCCAAATACGCAATATTTGAACCGGACGAAGTAGCCATCTATGGGAGAATTGTTGGCAAGAGATTCAATTTCGGCAATCAGTTCGTCGGTGAGAACATAATCGGCATCGAGGGAGAGTATCCATTCCGTTTTGACTTGTGACAAGCCGTAGTTCCACTGGTTGTGATGGGTGTCAAACTGCCGCTGAAAAACTTGGGTTTGCGGATAGGATTTTACAATATCCAGGGTTTCATCAGTACTGTAGCTGTCGATAACGACGATTTGCTTTGCCCAAGTAAGTTTTGCCAGAGTGCGATTGATATTAGGGGCTTCATTAAAGGTAAGGATAAGAGGTGTTATTTGTTCAAGCATAAGCCTGAGTTTAATGTTAAAATATTTGAACTTAACTATTCACTGGAGAGCTGGAACAGAGCATTGATTTCCAAAGATATGGGCATCTGCCAGAGAATGTAAATTTAATACTTGTGTGACCTTCTTCCCTTAATAGTTCAGTTAGAGTTTTTGGCGAGAAAAACTTAATATGACCACCATCCCAAAGAGTGGTAAAATGCCTATCCATTTTTCCGGAAAGAGCTAGAACCAGATTTTTAAAATAGCCGTGATAAGGAGTGGTAATAATTAAAGTCCCATTTGGCTTCAAACATTTATTAGCAGCTCTAACAAGTTCTCTCGGATAAAATAAATGTTCAATGACTTCGCAGGAAATAACACTATCAAATGAGTTACCCAACTTAGCATAAGGTAAATTGTAAATACTCCCCTGGATAAATTGGCAATCTGGGAAACTAGAACGAGCAAATGTCACACCAGACTCAGATTCTTCAACACCAACGACTTCATAACCTTGTTGTGCAATTAGATTAGTCAGACTGCCATTTCCACAGCCGATATCTAATACACGTAGCTTTTGTTGGTTGAATTGTTTTGCCTGAGAGAGTATTTTTAGGAGTGGATCGATCAGATAGGCATGATGATGCCCTGAACAATTATCTTGATAAGCATAGTTGTATTGGCTAATGGTGGTTTCCATTGATAAATTGGTACTCCATTAGTAGAAAGCAGGGACAGGATAGTTTTTAATGATGGCGGTATAAACCGCAATCAAATTTAAGGCAATGCCATCCCAGGTGTATTGTTCGAGAATCAGTTGACGGGCGCGGTTTCCCATGACTTTAGTTTCTTGTCTATGGTTGAGCAACTGTTTCATAGCAGAAGAGATCGCCGCCACATCCAGTTCTGCTACATAGCCGAGTTGATGCTGTTTGACCACAGAAGCTAGGGCAACACCAGGAGTAACTAAAACAGGTAGTCCTACAGCTAACGCTTCCAGCACAACAACCCCAAAGTTTTCCGAGTGAGATGTCAGAGCAAACACATCCGATCCTTGCAGTAATAAGTCTTTCATCTCTCCTGTCACAAATCCGGAACGATATGTGCGCTTATCGATGCCAGCAGCAATTAAAAGAGCATCAATTTCAGCTTCATACTCGGAAGAACCACTACCAGCCAGTACAAAAGTAAAGCGTTGATCTGCCAGTTTCCCCAAAGCAGGAATCAGATACTCTAATCCCTTTTTGGGGTGTAGGCGAGAGATGAATAAAATGACCGGCTCATCTTCAGGAATGTTCAGCCGCTGCCGTAGCTGATAGCGAGCATCTGGTAAGAAAGTAGGTACAGATAAACCATGCGGGAGAATAAAACTTGGCGGCTTGAGATTTAACTCAGATGCTTCTCGCTGTTCCTGTTGAGAGGTGAAATGAAGCGCTTGACTATGTTGTAGATTGGCACGTTCTATTAAATTGAGGTAAATTTGCTTTTTGCCAGCGCTTTGTTGCAATGACCATTGACAAAGTTGTCCTAGGGGTCGAACAATGTAGGGAATGCCTCTGAGACGGGCAATCACCATTGCTGCTGTTGAAGCATAGGAAAAAATGGCATGGATATGTAAGAGGTCATACTCGGTAACATGCTGCCATAGCCATGCAGTGAGTTGACAGGAAAAGGCGAATTCTCTAACAGATTCAATAGTTGGGGAAAAACGAGTAAAAAACCAAACAGGAACTTGTTGGTACTCGATCCGCTGCTGTAAGGGGACATTGAGTAAATCGGAGCCATTGTCGTTGGTTGTGGCAATCTCAGCATCAATACCCTGTGTACACAATGCCTTGACCATTGCCAAAACAGCTTGACTGGGACCACCTCGTACTGGTGCTACTGAAGGAATGACATGGAGAACTCTCACAATTCAGCTCCAATTGGAGAATTTTTGATTATTTCGGCAAGATTTTTTTTGAAGCGTTCAAAGCCAAAAGTATCGATGACTTTTTGACGTAAAGCTTCTGGTTTATAGATCAGGGAATTAGGATAAGTTCCTTGCAAAATCTGAATCAGAGTTTGGGCAATTTCCCCAACATCATCAGGATCGACCAAAGCTCCCAACTCACCCTGACACAGAGCATCAATCGCGCCATCTTGATTACCGCCTAGCGTTGGTTTACCACAGGCTAAAGCTTCTAGGTAAACAATGCCAAACCCTTCTAGTTTGCTAGGCATGGCAAAAACATCACAGAGATTGTAATAATCGCATAGCTGATCATCAGGAACAAACCCAGCTAAGGTGACACAATCTTGCAGTCCCAGTTGAGCAATTAATTGTTCGATGCGAGGTTGATCCTTCCCTTTACCAACAATTATGTAATGAACATTAGGAATCGCTTGACGGATTTGAGGGAGTGCCTCCAGAATTTGATCGTATCCCTTATGTCGCTTTGCTTCAGCTAGGCGTGCAACAGTTAGGATAATTGCTTGTTCGGCTTTGAAGTTGTATTGTTCTAGTAAATAAGCAGGTTTGGCAGCTATCTGGAAGTGACTGGCATCAACTGTGTTAGGTAAAATTGAAATTTTGCTCGGAGCGAGGTTTTGTTCTTTCAGGAGGCGATTACGGGTGTAGGAACTGACAGCAAGAATGCGATCGGCGTGATGCAATGCAGTCTGTAAGGCGGGGCGTTCTATATCCCAAGCTTCTATACCATGAGCCACTGTCCAGTAAGGAATGCCAGTAAGTTTTTTCAACCAATAGGCAGCAACTGTGAAATTGAGATGAGTAGATATCACCAAACTCGGTCGTTTCCAAAGTCCGATGCCTACCAACTGGGCAGCAAAAATAGGCGTTCTTACAGGTAAAGACCAATTACCACTAAAGTGAAATCGGGTATGGGCTAAAAAAGAAAACTCAGGTAAGGAGTGATTATCATGCTTGAGAAAAACATCATAATTACTCTGAGGATATAAACTCTGTAATGCCTCTAACAAGAACGCTGAGTAGACTTGAATGCCTCCCTTAAATTCAAATATATCTGGTAACCAAAGGTGAAAAGAAGTAGAGTGAGGTATATTTTTCATCATGAATATAGTAACTTGACTGACTGACTCCTTTGATGCTCGACAATTTCCCGTACCCGACTGCTCAATTTCTGGCGATATAAATCCCAAGTCAGTTGTTCGGCTTTCCGGCGAGCAGCTTGCCCCATTTCGGCTAATTCTTGGGGATGGCGATAACACCATTCAAGTTTTTCTTTGAGGGCTTCCACATCTCGAATGGGTACGATAAAGCCCTCTATCCCATGGGTGAGGATATCAGGAGCAGCGGTGTTAAGTGTGGTAATAACTGGAATGCCGCAAGCCATTGCTTCTAGCAGAACCAGACCAAAGCCTTCGACTAAAGAAGGAAAGACAAGAACACTACCAGAACTGTAGTATTGATTCAATGAAGCATGGGGTACGGAGGGGACATGGCGAAACAAATCCTGGTATTGATCTAGCCAACCTTCTGGAAACTGGTTAGAGCCTACGAATAATAACTCGGCATCAGGTAATTGTAATTCCTGCCAAGCTTGCAGTAAGTAGTGAACACCTTTACGAGGTGAGACACGACCAACAAACAACGCTCGGAAATTTTTGTCAGCTTTGAGTTTCGGTTGGAAATAATCAATCGGCGCACCATAGGGAATGACAGTAATTTTTTCGGAGTTTATCCCAACATCAAGCAATGATTTTTTAGTAATCGAAGATGCCACAAATATATGGTCAGCAAGTTGCACTTCCTGTTCTTTTCGTTCAATTTTCCAAGCTGGTTCTTTGGTGGCTAATAATGCGGGAGCTAAATCAGGGAAGCGTTCAGCTTCTTGAATTTGAATATCTCGACTCAGGTGATAGAAGATAATCGCTAAATCGTACAAGCAGAGGATGCCCTGCTGTTTGGCGGTTTGGAACGTTGTGGCGGCTTCATCTTCGTAGGCGTAGACAGCATCAATATTTTGAAGATGATGCTTGGCAGCGTGACGATCTAATGAGGTATATACCCAGTCAACTAGTCCCCGACGACTCAAACCTAAATAGCGATACAAACCTGTCTGTACTAAAGCTAACCGAACAACTTCTTTGCCTATATGTGTGCGGATAATCCCTTTTTTTGAGACAGTCCATGTCCGCCGCCCCAGTTCTTGATGTAGGCAGTTTCTGATTGTCTTGGGTAGGGAGTTTAGGTATTGTGAAATAGAGCCTTTCGGATCATAAGCAATTGTTGTAATTACTTCGTAAAGCAAATCGGCTTCCGACAAAGCGATGGCAGCATTTCGAGAAAATGGACTACTGGTGGCTTGAACCATTGAAATACGCGGATAAAACATTTTCTTGCAATAGTTTTTGATATTTGTGAAAATTTTCTATCTTCTCTAAACGAGGTAATAGGAAAATGAAACTGGCAAGAAACCAGTAGTAAACTAAAAAGGTATGGTGAACAACTAGCTGACCATTGATTAGGATGGCATGGGTCAGAAAAGCAGCGAGTGCTAATTGGCGCAGGAAAGATATTTTTAGCTTCCAAAAGGTAAGTCCAAGAGCAACAATAAGAACAGTTCTAAACCCATACCAAAGAATAAAACCAATAGGACCTAATTCTAGAGCAATTCTACCCATTTCTGATTCAAACCCAACTGGAATTAATTCCCCAGATGGTAAATTTAGTGCGCCGCGTAGCGCTCCCACCGCTTGGTGTGTGGCTCCAGTGCCATAGCCATATATTTGTTTGTATTGAAAATATTCAGTTACATTAAAGCTATTTAAAATACGTTGCGACAGATTATCAGAGGAAGTCGTTCGCATCATAAAAGCATCGACAGCCGGACGAAACCCGATGTAGGCAGCTAGAAAAGACAAGATAATTGGTACAGTAAAACGCTGTAAGTAATTCTGGATAATGGAAGTTTGCTTAAGGAGCATTAAACTTAAATATCCACCTAAAAATAAAATCTCAAAAAGAACTAATCCTCGCGCTCCTGTCATAAAAGAATTGGCTGTTAGTAAAGCAATTTCTACAGTAGATACCCATTGCCACATGCGTGACTGTTTTTTTAAAACTAGGGGTAATAATATAGCAAAGCATACGGCTAGATACATGGAGTAACCACTTAGGTAAGAAAATGTTCCGGTAACCCTTACTTTGCCTGTTCCGGAAAATCCAGCCGTTGCTTCTGCACCGCCAGCATAGACATTAATGGGACTGGAAGCAGGGCTAAAGAATTGAGCCGCCCCTAAGAGGCAAACAGGAATCAATAATAAGAGGTGATAACGCAAAAATTTATATAGATCTTCCTCAGATTGAAATAAATTTGGTGTCATCCATATTAGCGGGATGTAAAACAGATAGCCCCTGAGTCCAAAAAATCCGACAATAGGCGATCCCAGGCTAGGATTAAAAGTTTGGAATAAGCACCAACCTGCAACCAGAAAGACTAACATCTTAATCCAGTCACTTTTAATCGGAACTTTTCTTTCTGAGTCTGAAAAAGCATAGTACCGAAGGTAAGCACCGATAAGTACCAGGTCTTTCAGGAAATACATCATGTCGCTCGCCTGGGGTAATACCCATTTTCGCAAAACACCTTCAAACACAAGCAGAAAAAAAACTGCCTTAATCGAGCGACGCCAGTTAAGAAATGATATGTAAACTATAACGACAACAGCTACTAGACCAATTAGAAGTTTCACTGAAGGGCTGCCTCAATCACTTGTAAATATGCCTTGGCTACTTCTGCTTGTTTGTGGCGCGATAAATGGAATTCTGCATTTCCCCTGTAAATGTCCAGTTTTTTGGGATTGCTTAATAAATCGAACAGAGTTTGAGTTAAGGCGTTAACATCTCCATTGGGAAAGGTTACTCCGCAAGAACCGATTGCATCTTTTAAGCCTCCTCCTTCTGAACCAACAACGACACAACCACAGGCAATACCTTCTAGTGCAACCACTCCAAAAGGCTCGTCATAAAGGGAAGAAACTACCATAATCTGATGTTTATTTAAGAAATTGACTAATTCTTCTCCAACTTTCGCGCCTACAAAAGTGACTTGTTCAGTAATTTCTAAATCTATAACTTGTTGACGTAGTTTTGGTTCTTCTGGTCCTTTGCCAATAATCGTTAGCTGAGGTTTTAGCTCCCACTGCTTCAGTTTACCCAAAGCCTCTAGCAATACTCCTACACCCTTTTCTGAAACGAGCCGCCCCAGAAAAACTAAGTCCTTGGTTCTGGCACTGTCAGGAATCACGCGGAATAAATTATCGCGGTAAGGATTGGGAATAACAGTAGAAGGGTATCTTAGATGATTAGCTATAGCTTGGCTAATTGAAATGGATACCGAAAATCGGACAAAAAAGTGTTTCAGGCGAACTCTCCAGCTAGAAGAATTGCCTCCGATTCCAGTTAGGGTGCCGTCAATGGATCTAATCCAGCTTTGGTGACGCACAATCCAAGGTCTAGGGATAATTAGAAGAGGCAAAGCATCCTTCAAGATAATCCCGTTATGGAAATATACGTCACACCAATGGACAAGCTTAAGAAGCTGAATAGGACTTGGTTGCCGAATCACTTCAAAAGGGAACTCCGAACTGTCGGCGGCTATATTAGTGCCGGGAATTCTGGTAATAACTTTAATGACATGTCCTAGGCGCGTAAATTCCCGAGCAAATATCTCAGCATCTGTTTCACTGCCACCCAAACTTGGATAAAATAAGCTAGAGGATATTAGAATTTTCATCATACTATTTACAATTAACTATATCTCTTAAGTAGTAGGACAAAAGTTTTAGGTGCTGTACAAAGTTTTGTCAATATAGCTTAAATCCCCTTGGGGCGAAGGTTACAAGCCGTTTTTTGCGTCTTGATTTCTGTTTATTTATGTCCGACTACTTACCAGTTAGTGAATTCCATCCTCGCTTTTTCAAGTGCTTAATGGCGCGTTTAGGTTCTTTAGTTGCAAGGTAGTTAGGTGGTTCCCACGGATGAACTAAATTGTTTGTTGGAGGTTTGAGTAGCGGTTTCCAAAATCCTTTCCAAATTCGGAATATGGTATACCCATATTCTTCCAATAACTGAGTCACAGGACTAGGATAACCACAATGATTTTCAAAGACTATATCGCGGATTCGTTGTTTACTTATTAGCTCAGTAGCGCCCTGCAAAACTTGTAGCTCGTGTCCTTCAACGTCAATTTTAACAACACCAATTTTGCCGTTTTTGTCCAAGGTTTTATCTAAAGTTGTTAAAAGAATTTTATGAGTTTTGCAATTATTTATTTCTTTGCCGACTTTTTGATATTTATCAGTTGTAATAATAGAAGATTCTCCTCTGTTTTTATTGGGGACTTCCAGTAGTCCCACACCTGATTTATTTGACAGAGCTAATTTTTGACAATAAATATGATTCCAATTATATTTATTATACCAATTGTATATATTTGATAGTAGTTCTTCATAGACTTCGCTATTGGGTTCAAAACACCAAACTTTACCTGTTTTTCCGACTCTTTTAGCCATGATACTTGTCATGTATCCAATATTTGCACCAATATCTAAAGCAGTATCCCCTGGATCAACCAACCGCCACAGTACCTCAGTGACACTCAAATCATAAATTCCTTGTGTAGAAATTGAATATCCCACTTTATCATCTGAATCTGTAGGAATTGTTAATTCTACTCCCCATGGAAGAAAAAGGTTATCAAATTGTTTTTTTGATTGGCTCGTTTTATTAAAAATACGATAATAGATTTGAAGAGATCTAAAAATATATTCTGGTCGATTCAAAAAAACGATGAATTGCTTATTCATATTATTAAAGTTTTCTAGCTTTAGGATGACAGGAGTTTCAGATTTTCTTCTGGGCGATCCCTAATAAGTTATCGCTATAACGAATCCCCTTAAGTAGTCCACCTGAAACCATTTGCCAGTGAAGCTGAGGTATTTTAGGAACACCACCCACATTAGTAAAAACAAACTCTAACTGAGAAAAACCAGTTTCATTGAGGATGCGCTGAATATCTTTGCGTAGTAGTGCAGTAATATGTGCTGGATAACAAGTATCACCAAATGCCACAAAATGACCTTGTAATAGAAGAGCCAATAAAGAGCGCCAGCTTTCATTGTTAGGCGTGCTAAAGACAAGTGTTCCACCTGGACGGAGCAATCGGAACCATTCTCTGGTAACGGCTCTAGGGTTTTCTAGATGTTCAATAACTTCAGCAGATACAATAACGTCGAACGTTTGATCGGGAATATCGATAGAATCGTTTAGATCCCAGCTCAACCATGTCACTGAGTCGTCAATTTCGACGGGACGCGGCATAATGTCAATAGCGGTGATGGAGTGGAAGCGATCAAGTGCCTGAATATGCCGAGTGAGATTACCTGTACCAGCACCAAAGTCCAGCAAGTCACCCTTGAGATTGAGTCGGATTAATGTCTGCTCAAACGTTCTGTAGATTGGATCGCTGCTAATACCCTTGCTGGCTTCAGAAGCCAGTTTACGTTTAGTTTTGAGAGCTTGACTGACACTCATGAATTGTTGTTTCTAAATTTGGGTTGCGACAAGGCTGTTAGCTGAGTGGCAAAAGTCTTAGCTTGTACTGATAAGTTATGAGTTTGATACCAGTTGTAAGCATTGTTTGCGATCGCCTGCATCTGTGTCACACTTTTCAAGTCGGTTGTCTGTTTATCCGGAAACCAGTAATGTTTTCCAGGTGCTATTCCATCAACGGGCAATGCCGTGCATTGGGCGCTAACAGGCAGCACTCCATGAGCGCAATAAGCGGCAAAAATCGTTGATTTCGCTAAGAAGTCAGTAGGATAGTCAAAGAAGCCGACTAGAGAATTGGACAAGATACTACTGATTTCTTTAGCAGACTGCTGACCCATTTCCATGATCGGCACATGGTCAATAGTTGATAAAGAGAGTTGTGTGGGTGTTCCAATATCTAAAATTTGCTCAATTTCTAGGTGTTGACAGGTATGGCTGAGTATTGACCAGGAGTTTTGATAAACGCGCAGCCGCTTTTCACGTCCGCCAAACACCACTAATTGTCGCTGACGTTCTGTCAAGGGTAAAACTCGCTCTGGTTCACCAATGTTGGAGAAGACAGGTAAGCAAGGAATAGAAGTATGCTTGCCTTGGCTCAAGTAAGTGAGGATATCGCCATAACCTTGCTTGCTGGTAAGGCAGCGATCGCTCAGTTGGACTAACTGACTAGCCAGGTTTCTTTGTAGTGGGAATAGCCAGAAAGCACTCGTCCAAGGTGGTCGTCCAGAGGCATAAACTTCATGGAACATAGTTACAATAGTTCGATGAGTGCTAGCAGTTCGCCAACGCTGTAAGCCATCAGCTAGCCAAACAGGACAGCCTCGTTTGGCATAACCATAGCCAACGTAGTGCAGCAAGACTGTGGCGGCGCGATCGCTCGGCAACAAAGATAATAAAGTATCAGCAGAATGCACTGTTACCTTGCGAACGGGAAACCCCTCGATATGAGTTGCCCCAGTCCAAGTCGGGTCACTTACAATAAAGTGTGTTTTTATACCAAAGTCTTGACGTAGCTGGCAAGCTAGATTGAGAGCGTAGTCGCCTACTCCGTCAATTGCAGGAGGGAGTCTGGGGACAAACTGGATAATGTTCATTGTACTTGCCTCAACTCTTGCAACCACTTTTGATACGTTTGCTCCAAGCGATCTACTGCTAAATCCCAACGTAAGCTCTGAACACGCTGATATCCAGCTTTCGCAATTTGTAGACGTAACGATTCATTTAATAACAGTTCTTTAACTGACTCATAAAGAAATGGTGAAACAGGCTCGTCAAGAATCAGGGCTTCCTGTCGGTGCTTAAGGTTTGCCGCAAAACCAGTTTTATTTGCTACAACTGCACAACCACAAGCCATGGCTTCTGCTGTTACTAAACCAAAACTCTCATAAACAGAAGGAACAATAAAAATAGAAATTGATTGATAGATTGTTTTTAAATCATTTTTGGATTCGACAAATGGAATAACTTCTATGCGAGAAATTATTTCTGGCGGAAACCATTTTTCTTTATCAAAGGATAAATCTACTCCAATTATCTTAAATAAACAATCAGGAAAATCAGTAAGTAACTGAGACAAATCAGTTTGAATACTTTTAATTCCTTTTCGCGCTACCCAAGACCCACAATAACCAACTATAGGTTTTCGATGAAAATCAACATTGATGTTCAAAAAGCTATCAATAAGCCCATATTCAACTAGTGCAACGTGTAATTTATCCTGATAATTTTGCTTAAGAGCATAAGATCGGTCGTACTCACTGACTGTAACGATACCATCAACCTGAGTAAATGCTTTCTCAAGTAGGATATTTTGATTGAATTGATACCATTTAGGAGGTAATCCATTTAAGGATGCAGCTCCTAAAAATTGTACCAATACTCCGCGACAATGTGTCTCTAGTCCATTTGAATGACTGACCAATAAAAATTTTCGATTTTGGATTCTCCGGAGTATTGATGCAGTAAGCCAAGATTCAGCACCGTAGAATTCAACAATATCATAGTGTTGCGTATTAAGCTTACACAAAGTAAAAAATAACATACCTAAAGCTTGCCTGTATCTTTTAGCTTTTCTTAAGAAAGAAAAAGGTTCAAAAGCATTTGGAGCAAACAAGTCTATCTCATGACCGCGATTACGCAAGCCATGTGAGAAATTTAAAATTGCATATCCTGAGCCTTGAGATTCAACTTGTGAGCAATTACTAATTGATAGTATCTTCATTTGTGTCATAATTAATGGTATTAAGAGGATCTATAACGATAGCTTTAATGCCTGAATTAATGCTTTACCAACAGTAGGAATCATAGACCAAGCCAAGCTACGAGAAATACCACGAATCTCACGTAACTCTTGAAAGGCGGCGTCTAACATAAGATGCTTGGCAAAATAATGCAAATAGGTTGCATGAACCTTAGCGTTATCCCAATACCGAGCTGGAGCAAACAGTTTTCCTTTATCTTGATCAAGAATATCAATAATTCTTTTAACCCTACTATCATAAGTATGATGTTGCATAACTAAAGAACGTGCAGCTCGACTAATTTTATTTCTTTGTAATTCAACTTTTAAATAAAACTTAACCAATTCAGGGATTTCCTCTTCTTTTTCATAGCCAATGTAATGGATTCCTTCAATGAAGCCTATTCTAGATAATTCAGTATATTTAGAGGTTATCAACAAAGCTCCTGATGCCATGACTTCAAAGCATCGCAAATTAGCATCTTCCAAATAATTATCACGACTAATATTAACAACAACTTTTGATTTATTATATATAATTGCCATCTCTTCAGGAGTGTAGTGACGGTTGATGTCATTCATCTTAAAATAATCTTTCAATCGCTCAATACAGCGACGACGCACTGAGTAGTGTTTTCCCTCAAGCCTGCCTACCCAACCCACGTCATAAATCCTTTCCGTTTCCGGTTTCATAAACAAATCAACCTCAACTGCATGAGGTAAACAAATTGCTCTTGGATGACCTGCGTTTTGAAAAAATTGCTCAAACCCTGGATGAAAGACAAAGGTATAATCAAACAACATTGACCATTTAATACGTTTATCTGTGCCACTATACGTATCAATTTGAAAACAAGCAGTTGGCACTTTAGTTTTTAATAAACCATGAGGAAGTCTGGGACTTGCTTCTGGTTGTAAAATTAACCTAGGATTTATATCATTGTAAATTAGTTTATTTATATCTTCAATTTTATTGCTGTTAAAATCGGAGATGCAAACAGTATTTGTTATCTTAGAAAATCCATTAAAGTATCCCCTTCGTTCTCTATCTAACTCATTCATATCACAAAGAAATAAAATACAATTATTATCCATTTACCTAGTCCAAAACTCTTTTTTTACACTTTTTCTTTAACTAAATGCTTCATTTTTAGTTGATTTTGAGGCGAAATTGCTACAAAATTAGAATAGCAAAAATATTCTCCATAAGTTCTATAATCTAGTTCAAATAATCCAGTTGATTTAAGTAATAATACCTGGTAATCATAAGATTCAAGTAAACTATAGCCTGCGGCTAGGGTGCTACCAGCGCTTGCCCACGCACCACCGTATTCAAATTGGATGACTCCAATTTGATGTTGCGAGAGTAAACCAGAAGCACCTCGAAGTACATGAAGATCATATCCTTCAGTATCAATCTTCAGAAAATCAATATGCCCCAGTTTTCGCTTTTCTACCTCAGCATCTAAAGTCGTTGCATTCACCAATTTTTTAGTAGCATGGGAGTTGCTAAATCCTGCAACCAAGGATGACATTTCTCCGGCTTCTGGTTCTTCAAAGAAAGACATTTCTGCAATGTTGTCTGAAACGGCTGCTTTGATTAGTGAGAGATTTACTAATCCTTCAAAGCGCTGTTTTAGCTTTGCAATAGCGTAATCAGACGGCTCAAACAGAAGTCCTTCAATGTGTTTTGGTGCAGCTTCTAGGAATAAGCTAGTCCAGTTCCCTATATTTGCACCGACATCAATAAAAGTAGATGAATTTGGGGCTATGAGCCTAGCCAACCAGGCTTCTCCATTGTAAAAAAAATTAGCATCTTCGTTTAAGTGATATTTGATGATACAACGGCATTGATTTTGTAACAAAATTGCTAATTTAACAGCTAAAGGGGATTTTGCCAATTCTTTATGAAGATAATTTAATAATTCACGATTGTTCATGTTGTTTTACTGTTCGTTATTTGTAATTTTATGTTTCACTCAGCGGGCGATTAATTTTTAAGCTTCCAAAGAACCATCTAAAACTTGATTCACTGAGCGTAAATGCGAATGATAAATTGGTAGAGAAATCAAAATATTCATAGCATTTATATTAGTTGTTTAACCCAAGTTTATTCATTAGGGTTTGATTTATTTTTAATCAATCAAAATGATTCAAGAAAATATTTTATATTGGGTATCGCAAATAAATGAACATTGTTATATCTTGAAATTAATTCTGCCGTGTGTTTTTCTGTGTCAAAAAGTATAATATCACCATCTACTTCTAGTTGAATATAAGCTTCGTAATCGGATAAATGCAATAGTTCTAGAATTTCCTTTACAGCATTTAAACGCTCTGAAAAGTAGCAACAATGAATCTCAATATCTAATTTTGGTCGTGTTTGGAGTACCTGCCGTGCCCCTTTTAAAACTTCTATTTCATGTCCTTCTACATCAACTTTCAAAAAAGTAGGTTTTTCCAGAACAAAAACTTCATCAAGACTTATTATTGTCACTTCAATCACTTCCATATCATCTCGTTCACCAACTGAGCCATTTGGATGATTTGTAAATTTAGTTACTCCCTTTTGAGCGCCAACAGCAACGTTTTTAACTTCAAAATTCGTAACGTCGTTAAGTCTAATATTTTGCCACGCTACTTTTGCATTGGCTGGCAGTGCTTCAAAGCCAATGACTTTTCCAGTAGACCCCACACACCTTGCAAAGAATAAGCCAGTGAAACCAATATTAGCTCCGCAATCAGCTACGATATCACCTTCTTTCAAAAGATTTTCTTTCAACCATACTAATTCCGGCCACTCGGTATGATAGTCGTACCAACCCTGAGCAAATAGATCGCTAATCAAAACCTTAAACTCTTCATCGGCAAATTTTTTGGTTATAATGTAAGGCTTAAATGTATTTTCTTTGTACATATATAAAAGTTTATTTTTAGCTTTTTTGAAAGCTTCAATTAATCCTTTTTCTTTGTATGTTTCTATAAATTTTTTAATAAAATTTATCATTTTAATCACTTTTTTTGTCCTCATACAATCCTCGGTAAGTCATAAATGCATTTATGAAAATTGTTGGTAGCATTGACAATATTTCAAAAATGAATATTTTTTTTACGGTAGAAACTTGTACTAGTGTTATTGTAATAAATTGCGTAACAATAGTACTAGGAACTATTATCCATGAATTTTTAATCCATCCCTTAGAACTATTAAGTGATATCATAATAGAAGCCAATGATTTAATCATAGAATTACCTGCCATAAAAACTAATTCAGATTCAAGATGAGCATATTTTTCTCCTAAAATCCAAAGTAATTCTCTGGGAAATAGTGCTGCAAAACCGATTAAAAATAATGAGAAAAAAATAAATAAACCAATAGTTTGAAAGTAGCGAAACCGTAGTTGATTGACTGACTGACATCGAGCAAAACTAGGTGCAATAATACTGCTCATAACTGAGCCAATAACTGCAAGCAAGACTCCAAGTCTTCCTAATGCTCCTACTTCAGCAATACTTTGGGTATTCCCTAAAATACTAATTAACCATATAGTAAACTGTCCTTGGATACAATAAAAAATAAAATAAGGAGCCTGACTTTTGACAAGCTTGAGAATTTCTTCCCTATCCTTTGGCTGAACTGAGGCTTTATTGTTAACGTTATCGGTAACCCAATAACCTATTAGTAAGCGCTGTAATCCTGACGCAACAGTTGATGCAATCAGGGCAACAGCAGCATTTAAGTAAGTTAAATAGGCAAAACTCAACATACACAGCCGAGAAGCTGCAAAAATTAGCTCCAAGCTTTGAAGTCGATTAATCTGTGAGTGCAGTCGTGGAACTACAACTAACACCCCCGTAGTTAATCTAAAATTAAACTCCACCAACACTATCACGATAATTAAAGTAGCATAAACAATCGAAATGCCATTACTAATTAGCAACCAAAGCAGAATTGGCGTAACCACAATTATAGCGATTACAGCTAAGTAACGCCGCAACTGCATAGCTGTATTGATGAGTTGCCCAAAGCGATACTGATCTTGCCAGACTTTACCCCCAATTACTGAAAGACCACTACCAATCCCCATATCAGCTAGTACATTCATCGTTGCTTGCATGGTGTTAGCGATAGTAAAGTAGGCATATTGTTGCTGTTCCAAAGTGCGAACTAGCAAAATTCCACTGGTAAATCCCAACGCTTGAACGACCAGTTGAGCAGAGACAAATTGGCTGAGTATTTTTGCCCTACGAATTAGAGTAGAGGGCAAGAAAGTTGGAGGCATTTAACGTTCTTTTAATACATCTGAATCCAGAAGTTTAATCACTCTATTGCTTGAGGAGACAACCCAATCAGTAACATCCCTGAAAAGGTGATCGCCAAACACTACTACATACAATACCCAATCAAATTATCAGGACAAACACAAATTTTCTTAAGCGCTCCCAACGCCTCATACTAAATCATGGTTCCCCATCCCCGTTATAATTCAGTCCTTGTCAAGCGGACTTTGTTTGTATAGCAGCGATTTTAATCGCCGTGGCAAAAAGGGGTAAACTTCTCCCATAGACAATAATCGACCCATAGATTTTAAATGGTTACTCTCTAGGTCGATTATCGGTAAAACCAGGTACTTAGACGACGGTGGCAAACCCTACGGCGATCGCTCACGCCATAACCATACCGCCATCGACATTGAACACCTGCCCAGTAATATAAGCGGCGGCTGGATCGGCAGCTAAAAATCTCACCATGCCAGCAATTTCCTCTGGCTTCCCATAGCGACCTAGGGGAATATATTTGATGATATCCTCAGATTTAATGTCTTTGGTCATATCGGTTTCAATAAATCCAGGAGCCACAGCATTTACGGTAATCCCACGAGGCGCTAATTCCTTCGCCACGGTTTTGGTAAACCCAATGACTCCAGCCTTGGCTGCACTATAATTAGCCTGACCCGGATTGCCCATTTGTCCAGCAACGGAGGCAATATTAATAATCCGACCTGATTTTTGCTTGAGCATGATTTTACTGGCTGCCCGAGTACAGAAAAAGACACCCGTCAGATTCAGGTCAATCACCGCCTGCCAATCGTCGGGTTTCATCCGGATCAAGAGGGTGTCGCGGGTAATCCCGGCATTATTCACCAATACGTCTAGGCGACCAAATTTGTCTTTGGTTTCCTTGACGAGAGTCTCGACATCTTCCAGTTTCGAGACATCTGCCTGAAGCGCGATCGCATCTCCTCCGGCTTCTGTAATTGCGGCGACAACTTCATTGGCAGCCCCACTGGAACTGGCGTAGTTAACCACTACCTTCGCGCCCTCTGCGGCTAATGCCAATGCCACAGCGCGACCAATTCCCCGCGACGCCCCAGTGACAATCGCCACGCGATCGCTGAGTTGGGCAGATGTCTGTGATGCTTCCATAAAAAATCTCTCTCTCTACTAGCTGAAGTCAGCTTTTAGCATTTTGCACTAGAATCGAGCCAAACAACTAATAACCGTGATGTTTTGTTATGGCAGTAAAAAAACAGTTTGCCAGTTTTCAGGAACTCCTCTCTGGATCTGATGTACCCGTTTTGGTCGATTTTTACGCGACCTGGTGTGGTCCATGTCAAATGATGGCACCGATCCTCGAGCAAATTGGTGTCCAGCTCAAGGGTAAGCTAAAAGTGGTCAAAATTGATACAGACAAATACCCCCAGATTGCCTCTGAGCATCATATTGAAGCCTTGCCTACCTTGGTACTGTTTAAGGGTACCAAACCCGTAGAACGCATTGAGGGACTAGTCTCCGAAAAGCAGCTTATAGAACGACTACAACCCTTACTCTAAGCATAGAGACGTTCCGTCGGAACGTCTCTACCAACGCGGAACTTGGTACTAATTTTAAGCTGGATCAAGAACTAGATCCGTCCTCCCCACGCCCTGATCAGCTTCACGATGCTGTCGTGGATTCTGGGGAATCACTGGGCGGAATCGTGGCTTTATTCTTTTCCTGTTCCCGCTGTTCCCGTTTTTTGCGATCAGCTTTGATGGCATCTTCGAGGACAATCTGAGCTTGAGCCATTTTTTCCAGGTTACTGCGATACAACTCCAAGTCTTTTTGTAATTTCTCTTGGGGAAGATGCAAGGTTTGACCGATTTTCTGGAGAGTTTCCGTAGACTGTTTCGCGTCTTTGACTAACTCCGGATCTGCCTGTTCCAGAAGGGTATACAAGCCAATCGCAAACAGGCGAGAGTATTTAAACTTAGGATTATCTGCGATCGCGGCAACCGTGGTATGAATATCCTCAGAACCCTCTAGGGGCGTTGGCGAACTAAACCAGTTAACCAGTTCTTTCCCCGATAAACGCCCTACTGCCGCTTTCAGTTTTTCGGCATCATGCTGATACTGTTGCGGATTGCTGCCCACCGCCTGACACAGCGCGTCAAAAATGGATTCTTTATCCCGTTCCGGTCGATAGCCTTGCATGAAGCGGTTAAAGGAAGCGACTACGCCCAAGGCATAGATTGGATCATACTTAAAATCCCCATTGACCGCCAGCAAATGCATCTCGACCATCAATTCTTCTACCACCCGTCGGTAAATCGAGTTGATTGGGCGGGTGTGATAGTTATAAAAATCTCGTTTCGTATCCGAGACGGTGCGAACGTTACTCACAGAGCAAAATATAAAGGATATTTTTTACCATTGTCTCGCTTGAGGGACTCAATTCCCTAGAACCAGAAGAGATGACTCTCTCCTTTGCCAAGCTACTACTCCACTCCTTTCGGGCGCATCCACTACGATGAACGCTTGGTTTTCACCCTAGGGGGTAGAGTCCCAACCGAGTCATTCCTTCCATCTTACCAGTTATTCCCCTACTCGCACTTCCTACCGCTCGCCTTCGACACTATTGGGCGAAACTGAAAAATCAGTATAATGTTTTTTGGCTTGACGCTGTTAATGTGAACCCTCGACTTATGACTCTACCGCCAGAACTGATCACCCTGGCAAGCTACATGGCTGGTGAATTTGACAACCAACAACAGGCGTTGGCTGAACCCGTCTGGTATGTTCATTTACACCTGTGGCAACGCCCTATCCCCTTGTTTAGCGAAGACAGCCTCACCCTCTTTGCCGAACAAGCACCGATTACTAACCTCGCTCGCCCCTACCGTCAAAGGATTTTCCGGCTGTATCAAAGTGACCAACCCTCCACTGGCTTACAGGTACAGTATTATCAGATAAAAGACCCAGAAACCGTTCGCGGTGCAGGTTGCCATCCCGAATTGTTGCAGCAGCTTACCCCCGAAGATATTACCCTTTTACCCGATTGCCGTCTGAACGTGCAGATGCACCAAATTAGTTTAAATAATTACGAATTTAGTACCACTTCAGTCAGTGAGCACCCTTGTTGCTTTAGTTATCAGGGCAATAATTACCAAGTATCCCTAGGCTTTGAAGCAACAGCCGATGAATTTCGTAGCTACGATAAAGGCATCGATCCCAGTACCGGAAAAGCCACCTGGGGAGCCTTGCTTGGTCCATTTCGATTCACAAAACGTCAAGACTTCACGGCTGAACTGCCAATTTAATTAATTATGAATCCCTTTCTTCAGGTTGCCATACTCCGGGGTACACCTTCCAAAGCTTCTTGCTCCGTTTCAAAAATTTCAAACACGGAGTCCATCATCGTAACTTCAAACACCAGTTTGGCTTCGGGATGGACATTACAGATGCGAAAGCTACCTTTTACCTTATCGGCATCTCGCATACCAGCGACTAGAGAGGTTAAACCAGAACTGTCAATAAAGTTAACCTGACTGAGATTAACCACCACATGGCGGCTGAGTTTGGAAATACATTCTTGTAATTTCAGGCGAAATTGCCAAGCTGTGGTGATGTCGAGACGTCCAATTGGCGCCAAAACAATAACCGTTGTACCATCTTTGGTTGTGTGTGTTTTTTGATCAATATGAATCATCGTTTACCTCGCGTGAGACTCCGACTTCAGCGAAGTAAGTCGGAGAGTGTCGTTTGTTCGACAATCCCTGACTTCAACAAAGTAAGTCAGGGTTGTTGAAAAGACCTCCTTGAGCAGCAGTAGCTCCCCTTGACATCACAAGAGGAGCCATAAAGGGTTTGGGTATCAATTCCGTTACTTAGGTGTTGGGCGAATTGTTGAAACAACAAGTAACTTAATTTGGCAACCTATGCTACTTATCCCGTAGTTTAACGCAGATGGTTAGATTAGGTCGAAGGAGTCCAGTTTACCCAATCTTGAGGTTTGAGAAAGATTTCATAAAGTTCAGCCTCTGGTGTATTCGGTTCGGGTTGGTAGCCATATTCCCAACGTACCAAGGGAGGGAGGGACATGAGAATCGATTCGGTGCGTCCGTTCGTTTGCAAGCCAAAGATCGTTCCCCGGTCATAAACTAGGTTAAATTCAACATACCGCCCCCGACGATAAAGCTGGAAGTTGCGTTCGCTTTCGCCATAGTCCATACCCTGTCGCCGCTCGACAATGGGCACATAAGCAGGCAAAAACGCATTACCACACTCCTGCACCCAGGCAAACAGTTGTTCCCAGGTTCGGGGTGGTAACGCCCCCAGTTCCTTGCTGTAAATGGCTGCTGATTTTTCTGGGTGGGGACCTTTATACAATTCCCCGCTTCCGTCTTGATAATCAAAAAACAGTCCGCCAACGCCTCGTGTTTCTTGACGGTGTTTGAGATAAAAATATTCATCACACCAGCGCTTGAATACGGGATAGTACTCTGAGTGATGCTGATCACAGGCTGTTTTTAGTGTTTGATGGAAATGAGCCGCATCTTCAGCAAAGGGGTAGTATGGCGTTAAATCTGCCCCTCCACCAAACCACCAAACCGGTCCTGCTTCAAAGTAACGATAATTTAAGTGAACCGTGGGGATATAGGGATTGCGTGGATGCAGCACCATGGATGTACCCGTGGCATAAAATCCATGACCTGCGGCTTCTGGACGTTGGGTTAAAATCGAGGGCGGAAGCTGAGTCCCCCACACTTCAGAAAAATTAACACCCCCCTGTTCAAAGACAGCGCCATCCCGGATGACACGAGAACGACCCCCGCCTCCTTCTTCTCGCTGCCAAGAATCTTCCTGGAACTGACCCGTACCATCAAGTTCTGCCAAGGATTCACAAATAGTGTCTTGAAGCTGCTGCATGAACTGCTTCACTCTATCCCTAGAGTCAGTGGCAGGTAATGAAGGATTCGGATTTGTTGTCGGTGTCTGAGTTGCGGTCATAATTTCAATAGTAGTAATACAGTATTACCCAAACCTGAAGACTATTGTTGGGTATTTTAAGGGTTCCAGCGTTTATTTTACAGGTTTCTGGTGTCAACTATCCAAACTAATTGCTAGACAATAGAGTGGGGGCTTGATTGTGCTGTCTACCGCAACTGTGCTAACCGGGAAAGACGTTATTGGTTTGATAGTCATCAGAACCGTGGCTTGCCGAACTATGATAAACATTGCTGAAGCGTCGCGATAGGAGGCGTGTTGTGATCCTAAATTTTTCTTTTAAGTTAATCGCTGGTCAAGAGGGTCTTTGGTGCAAGTTTTCCCTCTTTCGGACTTATCGCGCCCTCAGTCAGGCTCCAGTGGACGTTCTTTGGCAAAAATTAATCAATTTGGCAGATGTCTCCTGGAATCCTCTGCTATGTAGCACTAATGCGCCCAGAGGATTAATCCCTAAGCCCGGTTTAATTTACCAGGTGGTGACGCGCTTAATTCCCATTCCTGTGCGAGTTTTTGTCGAACGGGTATTGCCCGGTGAATTAATCAGCGTTCGGATGTTAGCCATTCCGGGGGTAGAAAATCGAGTGACTTATCGGGTGGAGTCAGGCTTGTGTGGGACTTACGTATCCTTTTCGGTGACAATGCGGGGATGGCTATCCCCCTTGCTGTGGTGGTTTATTCGCCCCTATGCTGCCCGTGTCGCTGCTGAATTGGCTCAAGCGGCAGAACAGGGAGCGGTTCTTTGAGCAAATTTTTAGTTTTGAGTGAGGAAATTCTTTGACAGGTGAGGAATGAGTAATCAGCCGTAACCTATTAAGATATTAAGATTAATGAAGATGTTTGTCCCGGCACATTGTCACCCTAGGAACTTTTCCTGATTATGGTTGATATCCATTCAGTCTTAGACGTACTACGTCCTGTACAAGACCCTGAACTCCAAAAGAGTTTGGTGGAATTGAATATGATCCGCAATGTTAAAATCGACGGCGGGACGGTTAGCTTTACACTCGTGTTAACCACACCCGCCTGTCCGTTGCGTGAGTTTATTGTGGAGGATTGCCAAAAGGCGGTGAAGCAGCTTCCGGATGTGGAAGAGGTTGTGGTAGATGTGACAGCCGAGACACCGCAGCAGAAATCTTTACCCGATCGCCAAGGGATTGATGGTGTCAAAAATCTAGTCGCTATTTCCAGTGGTAAGGGCGGTGTAGGCAAAAGTACTGTGGCTGTGAATGTAGCCGTTGCCCTTGCCCAGACAGGAGCCAAGGTGGGTTTGATTGATGCTGATATTTATGGACCCAATACCGCTGCGATGCTAGGATTAGCGGATGCCAAGGTTATGGTGCAACAGGGTCCTCAGGGAGAGGTACTCGAACCCGCCTTTAATCACGGGGTTAAATTGGTATCGATGGCATTTCTGATTGACCCCGATCAGCCAGTAATTTGGCGCGGACCGATGTTAAATGGTATCATTCGCCAGTTTCTGTACCAGGTGAATTGGGGAGAATTAGATTATCTGATTGTGGACATGCCACCGGGAACTGGGGATGCTCAGTTGACCTTAGCCCAAGCGGTACCCATGGCTGGGGCAGTAATTGTGACAACGCCGCAAAATGTTGCCCTCTTGGACTCCCGTCGCGGTTTGAAGATGTTCCAGCAATTGGGCGTTCCGGTATTGGGCATTGTCGAGAACATGAGTTATTTTATTCCACCCGATCTGCCGGATCGCCAATATGATCTGTTTGGCTCAGGTGGCGGCGAAAAAACCTCTCAGGAATTAGGGATACCCTTGCTGGGATGTATTCCCCTAGAAATTAACCTGCGACAAGGCGGCGATCGCGGCTTACCTATTGTCGTGGCTGAACCGGAGTCCCCATCAGCCCAAGCGCTAATCGCGATCGCTAAAAGTATTGCGGCGAAAGTATCTGTTGCTGCCCTTAGCCACCGTTGATAGTTGGTTGAATTCGCAGTAGAAAAAGTAGGAGTACAAGGGACAGCCTTCTTCCCTATTCAGCAATCTATTCTTCCCTATTTTCAGATAGCCTAGGATTTGATCAGGAATTATCCAAAATCTTTTTGAGAAATTCCTGACCCTTACATCTGAAGAGCGCTAATTGCTCTAAACCTCAATCCCATTCCCCAACGATTATGTTCCAAAAGTCATTGAACCGTACCCAAATGCGCTGGCTTATGTTCCTCAGCCGATGGCAGGAATTAGACTGGCAGCTATTATTTGTCAGCATTGCTCTCACCTTCCTGGGTGGGGTGATGATTCGCAGTGCCGAATTTAATGAAGGGCTAACCGATTGGTGGTGGCACTGGATCATTGGGGGTATTGGCTTAAGTTTATGTCTACTCATCGCGCGATCGCGTTACGAAATCTTACTCCAATGGCATTGGATGGTTTATGCGATGACGAATATCTCGTTGTTTGCGGTGATGATTATGGGGACGACGGCAAATGGCGCACAACGGTGGCTGAATATCCTCGGCTTTCACGTTCAACCGTCGGAATTTGCCAAACTGGGTTTGATTATCACCCTGGCTGCGATTATCCACTGGCAACCGGCTTCAACATTAAATGCGGTCTTTCGAGTCTTAGCCATTGCGGCGGTTCCCTGGCTATTTGTATTTTTAGAGCCAAACTTGGGAACATCATTAGTATTTGGTGCGATTACGATGGGGATGCTCTATTGGGGAAATGCTAATCCGGGATGGCTAATCCTACTCGTGTCTCCCATTGTCTCCGCGATCATGTTTAATGTGTTTTTGCCCGGGTGGTTTGTTTGGGTAGCCGCGATGGCATTGATTGGTTGGCGTACCTTACCGTGGCCCCTATTTGGTGGGATTGGGGCATTGGTTGGCAACACGATTTCGGGGGGATTGGGAAACCTGTTATGGGGATTGCTCCAAGACTATCAAAAAAACCGACTGATTCTTTTTCTAGATCCGGATAAAGATCCCTTAGGTGGAGGATATCACTTGATTCAGTCTCGAATTGCAATTGGCGCAGGTCAACTCACAGGGCGAGGACTGTATCAGGGGACACAAACCCAACTCCAGTTTATTCCTGAACAGCATACGGACTTTATCTTTTCTGCCATTGGTGAAGAACTCGGGTTTATCGGCTGTTTGTGCGTTCTATTTACCTTTTGGCTCTTGTGTTTACGGTTAGTGATTATCGCCCAAAATGCTAAGGATAACTTTGGCTCACTATTGGCGATTGGTGTGCTATCGATGATTGTGTTTCAAACTGTCGTGAACATCGGCATGAATATTGGTTTAGCACCCATTACCGGGATTCCCCTGCCATTGTTAAGTTATGGGCGATCGGCATTACTGGCAAACTTTTTAGGCATTGGATTAGTGGAATCGGTTGCCAATCACCGACACCGATTGAAGTTTTAGCGATTTGTCATTTTCATCAAAATTCCTTCGATGCGGGAAACCCCGTGTCTTTAGACCGGGGAGGAACGCACGCTAGCGGTTTTAACCGCATGTAGTTTTTAACCGTGATGAGGGTCGTTAATGTATCTCTGGATTGTTGCTGCACTGACATTGCCTGCCGTTGAAAAAAAGTAGCTATTTGTCCACAAAGAGGGGAGTTTCTTGAGTTCAGGAAACTCCTTTCTAAGGTAGTTGGCACTCCGTCCTTTGAAGGCTTTTGCTACCTGGTAAATTGCGTCTGTCGGATGAATTTCAACAAACAGGTGAATGTGGTCTGGTGCAACTTCAAGCGCTCTAATGTGCCAACCCTTTTCTGTGGCTAATTCACTGAATATCTCAAATATTCTATCACGAATCTTTCCCACTAGCACTTTTTTGCGACGCTTAGGTATCCAGAGAAGGTGAACGACACACAATCCAATAGCGTGGTTGTAGTGCCTATACTCGTATGAATTTTTTCGCATTTGCGTTTTTCCGGGTTGACTGTTGTTTTAATTGTAGATTACAATCAAATAAACGACAAAACTCACTCGTTAAAGCGATGGCTAAAAGCAAGAAGCCTAGGGGAGTACAACAGATGTTGTTACATCCCGAAAAAGAAACAAAAGCCGTCCTAGAATATCTATGTGAGCAGTCAGGAAAACTCTATAACATGGGCGTGTACTTTGCCCGTCAGACTTTTTTCAAGACAAGCAAACTCTTGACTGGAAAGTTTGACTTGATTTATGAGCAAAGCGTGGGAAAGAGTAAAATCGCTCAGTCCCTACCCTCAACACCAGCACAGCAAACACTATTAAGTGTCGCTGAAGCGTTCAAATCCTACAAAAGGTTGCGTCAAGCTTGGTTCAAAGGGCAATTACCAAATAAGCCTAAGCCACCTAGTTATTTAAAAGGGTCAAGACTGTTCAAGGTAGCTTATCCCAATTCAGGAGGACAGAAGCCTAAGCTAGTTGATGGTCAACTTCAGTTCTCACTGGGTTTAACCGTTAAGCGTTGGTTCGGAATTGATAGCTTCAGGCTACCTGCTCCAAGCAACCTTGATATTGCTAAGGTCAAGGAATGGACTATTTTACCTAAAAATGGTGTTTTTTACCTGGAGGCTTCCTACGAAATTCCCAAACAGGAGACATTCGTAGGGATTGACGACCAAGCATTAGCAATTGATTTAGGTACAGCCGACAATCTAGCTGCTTGTGTTGATACTCTGGGCAACTCTTTTCTAATTGATGCCCGTGCCATGAAAGCATTTAATCAATACTGGAATAAGCAGGTTTCGACCAGGAAAGAAGGAAAACCACAGGGGTACTGGGATACCTTTCTTGACCGAGTGACCCGTAAACGCAATCACCGGATGAGGGATGGCATTAACAAGGCAGCTCGGTTGATTATCAATCACTGCTTAAAATATGGCATAAGTACGATTGTTCTAGGATGGAATGAGGGGTTCAAAGATAATGCCAATATGGGTAGACTGAACAACCAAAAATTTGTTCAAATGCCATTGGGTAAACTAAAAGACCGATTGCAGCAATTGTGTGAAGTTTATGGCATT